>CAUWFY010000050.1:0-9264 GCA_963558115.1 uncultured Clostridia bacterium | reverse complement strand
CCAGAAGGTGGAGCACAAGAAGATTTAAAAAATGTTACAGAAAATATAAGAAAATATTTAATTAGAAATTTAGAAGAATTAAGAAAGTTGGAAGTAGAAGAATTATTAGAAAAAAGATATAAGAAATTTAGAAAAATGTAAGATAATGATATTATAGTAGTAATTTGATAATGTAATAATATGAGTTTAAAAATTATTATACAAGGAGGAATTTATATGTTATTAAAAGATAAGAAAGTAGTTATAATGGGAGTTAGAAATAAATGGAGTATAGCTTGGGGAGCTGCAAAATCTGCTTATGAGCAAGGTGCAAAAGTTATTTGTACTTGTTCAGAAGGAAGTTTAGAAAAAGTAAAAGAATTAGTAAAAGAATTACCGGGAACAAGTGTATATGTTTGTGATAATGTAAGCAAAGATAGTGATATAGATAAATGCTTAGAAGAAATAAAGAAGGACTATAATAAAATTGATGGGATTTTACATGCAATAGCACACGCAAATACAGAAGATTTAAGAAATGATTTTATAAATACTTCAAGAGATGGCTATGCTCATGCACAAGATGTTAGTGCATATTCATTAATTGCAATTGTAAGAATGGCTAGAGAAAAAGAAATGTTAAATGAAGGAGCTAGTATTGTTGCATATACTTATTATGGAGCAGAAAAAGTTGTAGAAGGATATAATCTTATGGGAATTGCAAAAGCATCTTTAGAAGCTAGTATAAAATATTTAGCCAAAGACTTAGGAAAAGATGGATATAGAATAAATGGAATTTCAGCAGGACCAATAAAAACCTTATCAGCAAAAGGAATTAAAGATTTCGGAACAATTTTGAATATAGTAGAAGAAAGAGCACCATTACATAAAAATGTTACAATAGAGCAAGTTGGAGATAGCACAACATTTTTATTTAGTAAATTATCTAGTGGTATTACTGGAGAAATTATTCATGTAGATAATGGATTTTCAACTGTGGGAGTTTAATTTGTCGAAATATGCGATGAAAAGTAAATAAAAAATATTGAAAGCAATATAGAAATAGTGTATTATATAGATAGTTTTTATCTTAAATATATTATTTCTATTTTTTAACTAAATCTCCATAAATTCCTTGAAAAAATAAACAATATAATGTATATTTATAACATAAGATAGAGGTGAATTATGAAATCAAATTTTTTCAAATACATATTTATAATATTTGTAATAGTAATTGTGATAATTGCATTTTTTATAATAAATAAACAAGACAAAGAAGGAGAAAAAAATACAGTAAATACTGAAAATATAGAACAAAAACAAATAAAAGATGTTAGACTTGGAGTAGCTCAATTTGATACAGTAAATCCATTACATACTAAAAATAAAAATTTGCAAGATATAACTAAGTTGATTTTTGAGCCATTAGTAGACTTATCACAAGATTATAAAGCTATACCAGCTTTAGCTACAGAATGGGCCAAACAAGATGCAACAACTTATATTATAAAGCTTAGAGAAAATGTAAAATGGTCTAATGGAGAAAAATTTAGTTCTGAAGATGTTCAATTTACTTTTGATAGACTAAAAGAAAATACATCAATTTACTCTAAAAATATACAAAATGTTACAGCTTTAGAAATTGTAGATGATTATACAGTAAAAATATATTTAGATAAAGAAATACCATTTTTTGAATATAATTTGACTTTTCCAATTTTATCAAAGACCTTCTATGATTCTCAAGATTATAATAATACTACTATTGTACCAGTTGGAACTGGAATGTACAAAGTTAGTGATGTGCAAGGAACTTATATAACTTTAACAAAAAATACAAACTGGTGGAATAGAGAAAAAGAATTATCTTTAGAAAAAATAATTGTTAATATATATGAAACTGTTGGAGAGTTATACAATAGTTTTAAAATAGGAAATGTTGATGTTATAAGCACAACAAATACTAATATTCAAGAATATATAGGAACTATTGGGTATGTTCCAAAAGAAGTCAAAGGAAGAGAACATGATTTTATTGCATTTAATATGCAAAACTATTTTTTATCAAAACCAGAAGTTAGAAAAGCTATATCATATTCCATAGATAAAAATAATATAGTTTCAAGTATTTATGGAAATAAATATTATACATCAAGCTTTCCATTAGACTATGGGAATTGGGTTTATCAAGAACAAGAAGTAAGTTCAGGTTATAATTTAGACCAAGCAAAACAAATTTTAGTTGACAACGGATGGTTTTTTAGAAATAAAACTTGGCAAAAAACAGAAAATTATAAAACACAAAGTATAGCATTAAACTTAATAATAAAAGCATCTAATGCTAATCATAAAGCTGTTGCGCAAAATATAAAAACACAACTTGCAAATCAAGGAATAATAATAAATATTCAAGAATATTCAGATGACCAATACTATAATGCTATAAATAATAAAGCTTATGACATGATATTATGTAGTGTTAATTTATCGCCAAATCCAGATATGACAATGTTTTTTGGATATAACAATTTAGCAAATTATTACAGTGATGAAATATCTAAAATTATGGATGAAGTGAAAAATACAACAGATGAAGAGATTATAAAAAATGATTATAAAAGATTAGCTGAAATTTATAAAACAGAAGTACCATATATAAGTTTATATAATAATAAATATATAACAGCTTTTTCAAATCAATTAGCAGGAACAATGAATTCAAATTGGTTTAATCCATTTAATGGAATAGAAACATGGTATCGATAAAAAATAGTAAATTAATTAATTTTTTTAGTTATTAATAATATGATTAAAAATGTACCAAAATATAAAATGTAAAAGTAAAAATAGAGTTTGAAAAATTAATATATATTGGACGATTAAATAAACAAAAAAGTAGAAAAAATAAAAAAAGTATTGACAAAACAAATATTTGATATATAATAACCGTATCAAACAAAAGTTCAAAAAACGAGGAGGAAGAAAAATGAGTGAAAATGCAGAAAAGAAAAAAGCATTAGAAGTAGCAATGAGTCAAATAGAAAAACAATTTGGAAAAGGTTCAGTAATGAAACTTGGAGAATTTAAAGCAATGGAAATAGAAGCAATTCCAACAGGAGCATTAAGTTTGGATATAGCATTAGGAATAGGTGGAGTTCCTAGAGGAAGAATTATAGAAGTATTTGGACCTGAATCATCAGGAAAAACAACATTAGCATTACATATTGTAGCAGAAGCGCAAAAAATGGGAGGAGAAGCAGCATTTATAGATGCAGAACATGCCTTAGACCCTGTATATGCTAAAAAACTAGGAGTAGATATTGATAACTTAATAGTATCACAACCAGATACAGGTGAACAAGCACTAGAAATTACAGAAAGTTTAGTAAGGAGTGGAGCATTAGATGTAATAGTTGTAGACTCAGTTGCAGCATTAGTTCCAAAAGCTGAAATAGATGGAGATATGGGAGATTCTCATATGGGATTACAAGCAAGATTAATGTCACAAGCATTAAGAAAACTTGCAGGAGCAATCAATAAATCAAAAACAGTTCTAATATTTATAAATCAATTAAGAGAAAAAATTGGTGTAATGTTTGGAAATCCAGAAACAACAACAGGAGGTAGAGCATTAAAATTCTATGCATCTGTTAGAATGGATATAAGAAAAATAGAAAATATAAAACAAGATGGAGAAGTAAAAGGAAATAGAGTAAGAGTAAAAGTTATAAAAAATAAAGTAGCACCACCTTTTAGAGAAGCAGAATTTGATGTTGTATATGGACAAGGTATTTCAAAAGAAGGAAATATACTAGATATGGCTGTAAACTTAGATATAGTAGAAAAAGCAGGTTCATGGTTTAGCTATGATGGAAATAGAATTGGTCAAGGTAGAGAAAATGTTAAAAAATATTTAAGAGAAAATCCAAAAATGCTAGAAGAAATAGAAGCAAAAGTAAGAGAAGATTTTGAAAAAGTATTTGAAGAAAGTTTAGGAGAAGAGCTTCCTGAAATAGAGGATGATGAAGAAGAGTAAGAATATTTACTAAAAATCACCAAAACCCTTGCATTTTTAGTAAAAAATGGGTATAATATATAAAGAATACAAGATGAGCAAGAGAGTGGGAACAAATCCCACTCTTAAATTTTGAAAAAAGGAGGAAACTTTTTTGGCAAGTATTGAAGAAAAAGTAGAAAACTTACTAAAAGATAAAATAGAAAAAGTAGGATACGATTTATATGATGTAGAATATGCAAAAGAAGGAAAAAACTATTTTTTAAGAATATTTATAGATAAACCAGAAGGAATAGACTTATCAGATTGTGAGAAAGTAAATGACGAAATAAATGATTTGTTAGACGAAGCAAATTATATAAAAGACCAATATTTCTTAGAAGTATCTTCACCAGGAATTGAAAGAATACTAAGAAAAGAAAAACATTTAGAACAAAATAAAGGAAAAGAAATACATATAAAACTATTCAAAAAAGATAATAATGGAAATAAAGAATATCAAGGAATACTAAAAGATTTTGATGATGAAAATATATATTTAGACGAAGCAAAAATCGAAAGAAAAAATATTGCACAAATTAAAACAGTATATGATTGGAATTAAAAATAAAGGGAGGAATAAAAAATGAAAAATCAAGCAATAGACAATAAAGAATTGATATTAGCTTTGGAAGAACTAGAAAAAGAGAAAGGTATAAAAAAAGAATATTTATTAGAATCTATCGAAACAGCATTACTTACAGCATATAAAAGAAACTTTGATGCATTAGATAATGTAAGAGTTGCAATGGACCCACAAACTGGAGCAACACATGTTTTTTCAATAAAAGAAATAATGGAAGATGCAAAAGACCCAGCTTTAGAAATTAGCTTGGAAGATGCTAGAAAAATAAATAAAGAAGCAAAATTAGGTGAAACAGTAGAAGTAGAAATAGTACCTAGAGATTTTGGAAGAATAGCAGCACAAACGGCAAAACAAGTAATAATTCAAAAACTAAGAGAAGCAGAAAGAGAAATAATTTTTACAGAATTTAATGACAGAAAAGGAGAAATCGTTTCTGGAATTATACAAAAAGCTGATAAAAATATAGTTGTAATGGATTTAGGAAGATTAGAAGGAATAATGCCATCTAAAGAGCAAATACCAACTGAAAAGTATAGAGTAAATGATAAAATAAAAGGTTATGTAATGGATGTAGAAAAAGGTGCAAAAGGTGTACCACAAGTAATTGTATCAAGAAGCCATCCAGACTTTGTAAGAAAATTACTAGAACTTGAAATACCAGAAATATATGAAGGTGTAATTGAAATAAAAAGTGTATCTAGAGATGCAGGATATAGAAGTAAAGTAGCAGTATATTCTCCAGACCCTAATATAGACCCTGTTGGCTCATGTGTAGGACAAAAAGGAGTAAGAATTCAAAACGTTATCAATGAATTAAATGGAGAAAAGATTGATGTTATAGAATGGAATGAAGATCCATCAATATATATTTCTTCAGCATTATTACCAGCAAAAATTTTAGCAGTAGATATAAAAGAAGAAGAAAAATTTGCACAAGTAATAGTTCCAGATGACCAACTATCTTTAGCAATTGGAAAATCAGGACAAAATGCAAGACTAGCAGCAAAATTAACAAATTGGAAAATTGATATAAAATCTGAATCACAATTTAGAGAAATGTTAATGGCTTCTCAAGAAAATGAAGAAAGCGAAGAAACTGAAGTAGAAGAATAATAAAATTTTTAGGACATACAATAAAAGGGGGAAAATATATGAAAAATATACCACAAAGAACTTGTATGGGATGTAATGAAAAAAAAGAAAAAAATAAGTTAATAAGAATTGTTAAAAATAAAGAAAATGAAATCAGCATAGATAAGCTTGGAAAAAAAGAAGGAAGAGGAGCATATATTTGCGATGACATCAAATGCTTAGAAAAAGTTATAAAAACTAAGAGATTAGAAAGAATTTTTGATATGAAAATATCAGAAGAAATATATGAAAGTTTAAGAGGTGTAATTCTTGATAAATAAAAAGATATTAGGATTGTTAGGATTAGCAGCAAGAGCAAGGAAAATTGCTTTTGGAGCAGACAGTGTTGAAAATGAATTAAAGGCAAGAAAAATAAAAGTAATCATAGTTGCAGAAGATTCATCAGAAAGGACTAAGGAAAAGTTTACAAAACTAAGTAAGGAATATGGCATTCCAATTATAATAAAAGGAAATATTGATGAATTGAGTAAAACAATAGGAAAAAGTAATAAAGCAATAATAGGAATAAAAGACATAAATCTATCTAATGAAATTATAAAAATTAATGATGGGGGTGATATTATTGGGTAAGATTAAAATTCATGAAATAGCAAAAAAGCTAAACTTAACCAGTAAAGAAGTATTAGAAGTAGCTAACAAATTAAATATCGAAGCTAAAAGTCATTTAAGTGGAGTAGATGAGGAACAAGCAACAAAAATAGAAAAAGAATTATTAAAAAATACAAGTAAAGATAAAACACAAACTCCAAAAGAAAATACAAAAAAAGCTAAAAAGGAAGAGAAAAAGGAAACTCCTGTTATAATAAGAAGAGAAGTAATAATAGAAGAAGAACAAGAAAAAAAGGAAAAAGAAAAAGCACAAAAACAACAAAAAAGAAATAATAATGTTGGATTTGTAGAAAGAAAACAAAATAAAGATTATAACATAGTGTATAGAAATAAACCTAATAAACCTATGACAGTAAGTGAATTATTTGGTTTGAAGAAAGAAGAGCCTAAGAAACCAGTAGAAGAAGTAAAAGAAATTCTAAAAGAAGAGCCAAAGAAAGAAATTAAAGAAGTAAAAGAAAATCCAAAAGAAGAGGTAGAAAAAGAAATAAAAGAAGAAGTAAAACAAGACAAATCAAAAATGGAGGACATTAACACTAATAATACAGCAATTAAAACTGAGGATAGAGTGGTTGAAAATAATAAAGGTATGAGTAATAATATGCAAAAAGAAAATAAAGATAATAAAAGAAACGATAATAATTTCCATAAAAACAATAGTTATCAAAATAGAAATGAAAATAATAATTCAAATAACTATCAAAACAGAGATAATCAAAATAATAATTCAAACAATTACCAAAACAGAAATGGTCAAAACAATAGAAATAATTTTGGCAAAAACAATAATTACAATAATAGAAATAATAACAATAACTATAATAACAAAAATAATAACTATAATAAAAATGGAAACAATAATAACAGATTCAACAATAACAGAAACAACAATGACAAATTTGGTAAAAAGCCATTAGATGAAAGAGGAATAGAAAAAAATATAAAAAATATTATGGCAGCTGATGTTGTTGAAAAAGAAACAGTTAGAGAATACAACAATAAAAACATAGATAAACAAAAACAAAATAGTAAGTTTGAAGAGAATAAAGCTAAAAAAACAAAGACAAGAAAAAATAGTGGTAATAGTAGTTTTGATGAAGGAAAATTAAAAACTTTAAAACAAGCTAATAGATTATCTAGTATGTTTGATGAACAAGATGGTGGAATGTTAGATTATTATGATTTAACAACAGAAAGAGGAAGAAGAGGAAAGAAAAAGAAAAATTTAAATCAAGAAGAAAGAACAAAACAAAAAATCTTCAAATTAACAAGTATAGAAATACCAGAAACTGTTACAGTAAAAGATTTAGCAGCAGAAATGAAAAAGACAACAGCTGAAGTAATAAAGAAATTATTAGGTTTTGGAGTTATGGCAACAATTAATAATGAAATAGACTTTGATACTGCATATTTAATAGCACAAGAATTTGGAATAACAGCTAAGAAGAAAGAAACAGTAACAGAAGAGGATATTTTATTTGACGAATCAGAAGATAGAGAAGAAGATTTACAAGCGAGACCACCAGTAGTAGTTGTTATGGGACACGTAGACCATGGTAAAACTTCATTATTAGATGCAATAAGAAAAACAAATGTAATTGAAGGTGAAGCAGGAGGAATTACACAAGCAATTGGTGCATATATGGTAAAAATAAATAACAGAGAAATAACTTTCTTAGATACACCAGGACACGAAGCATTTACATCAATGCGTGCTAGAGGTGCACAAATAACAGATATAGCAATACTTGTGGTAGCAGCAAATGATGGAGTAATGCCTCAAACAGTAGAAGCTATAAACCATGCTAAATCAGCAGGAATTCCAATTATTGTAGCAATAAATAAAATTGACTTACCAGATAGTAATATAGATAAAGTAAAACAAGAATTAATGGCATATGAATTAGTACCAGAAGAATGGGGTGGAGATACTATTTATGTTCCTATATCAGCAAAGAAAAATGAAAATATAGACCAATTATTAGAAATGATACTATTAGAAGCTGATATGCTAGAATTAAAAGCAAATCCTAATAAACAAGCAAAAGGAGTAGTAATCGAAGCTAGACTAGATAAAGCTAAAGGTGCAATAGCTTCAATGCTTGTACAAAGAGGAACATTAGATGTAGGAGATACTATTGTTGTAGGTTCTTCAATAGGAAGAATAAGAGCTATGACAAATGATAAAGGTAAAAAAGTAAAATCAGTAGGTCCATCAAGCCCAGTTGAAATAATGGGATTAACAGATGTTCCAGAAGCGGGAGACACTTTCTACGAAGTTAAAAATGAAAAAATGGCAAAACACTTAATAGAAAAAAGAAAACGCCAAGCTAGAGAACAAGCAATAAATGCAACTACAAAAGTAACATTAGATAATTTATTTAGCCAAATGGAAGAAGGAAAATTAAAAGTATTAAATCTAATTGTAAAAGCAGATGTTCAAGGTTCTGTGGAAGCTGTAAAACAAGCTCTAGAAAAATTAGAAAATGAAGAAGTTAGAGTAAAAGTAATTCATAGCACAGTAGGAGCTGTTAATCAATCAGATGTTACACTTGCTAAAGTTTCAAATGCTATAATAATTGCCTTCAATGTTAGACCAGATAATATGGCAAAAGAAATGGCTGAAAAAGAAGAAGTAGAAATAAAACAATATTCTATTATATATCAAGCAATAGAAGATGTTGAAGCAGCAATGAAAGGTATGTTAGACCCTAAATATGAAGAAAAAGTAATAGGAAATGCAGAAGTAAGACAAACATTTAAAATTTCAAATGTAGGAACTATTGCTGGAGCATTTGTATTAAATGGAAAAGTAGAAAGAAATGCAGGAGTAAGAGTAATTAGAGAAAACATAGTAATACATGAAGGACATTTAGCTACA
>CAUWFY010000049.1:0-9277 GCA_963558115.1 uncultured Clostridia bacterium | reverse complement strand
TATCACAATATCTATAAATTAGGAAGTTTTTAATCACATTATTTGCGGAAGAACCTTTCAAGTTTCTTTATCAAGTCATCATCTATAATCGCATAAATTTCAGGATTATGCTTTAAATTAATTATTTCTTTTCTTATTTTATATATTAATTTTTGAGCTGTTTCTGGTTCTTGCAAATTATATTTAATATATTGCTTTATCCCTATTAAATCTTGTTTAGCTTCTTTTGAATATTCTATATTGTATTTATCCACAAACAACCCTTCTTTCTATATTTTATCTAATTCTTCATATACTTCTTCTTCGGAATATTTTTCTCCTTTTTCTAAAGAGCTGATACCTTTTTCTAATTCTTTATATAGCATATATTTATCTGTTAAAAGCTCATATAATTCAATGCTCATTACTGCTAAATCTCCTGCACCATTTTTTGTAATATATACTGGACTTTTAGTTTGATGACAAATTGTAGAAATTTCATTATAATTATTTCTTAAATCAGAACTTGGTCTTATAATTGGCATAATAAACACCTCCATTAATATTATATACATATTTTATCAAAATATTGATATATAGTCAATATTTTTTATTAATTCTAAACAAAAAATTACCATTCTGTTGTGATAATACCATAAAAGAAAGTAATTATCAATAACTACTTTTTCTGTTTTATGTCGAATTATTATTTGAAACTACTCTAAAAATTTATTTTCCATCATCTATTTCAAAATTTATATCTATTTTATTTTTTTAGTTCCATGCACTTTTCTATCTGTACACTAATCACTTTTTCTTATGATTAATTTGTGCTATTCTTTAATCTATTTTAATGTTTATAAATTAAGAAGTGTATAGTTCAATACTAATACACTTCTTAATTTAATTTTTGATCTAATGGCATTTTAACTTATAGAATTCTACAAATTCATATTCCATTAAGTTTGCCCATCTAGGATCAATAATTGTTGCATTGCTATAATCCTTATTAGATGGCTTTCTTCCTTTGGTTTTGTGTGACCACCTATTATGATAGTCCTCTCTTAAAAAATGAAAATCTCCATCTTCTTCTCGATAAAATAATGATATTTTCCATTCGTTTTCAAGGCACTCTTCTTCATATGTTGCTTTTTTTATTTCTATATTAAGCACTTTCATATCTTCAAATAGCCTTTCTTTAATTTCATCGATGGTATAGTAATCTTTTATCAAGTTTCCAGATAATTCTCCTACATCTCTTGGTTTATTATCTTTTTGATAATTTATTGCATACATATAGCAATTTGTTTTCCGTGACCATTCACTTTGATTGAATCCTGTTGGCATAGATATAATTTTTTCAGTCATAATTCCTCCTGCTCTTTCCTGCTTCATTGAATTTTGGAAAGCTTTTTTTCTGTAATTTATATTTATATTATACATTTTATTTAATATTATGTCAATCACTTTATCTTTTCTATTTTCCAAGATCAGATTTATATTTTGTATTTCCTCATACTTTTTTATCTAATGTCTCATACTATTTCACCATAATTACAAATCATTTACTTCAAGCAAATTTTTAATAGATTTCTAATGATAGTTGTAATTTTTGTTGCTATCACAGCTAAAAATCCAATTGACAAAAGTTCATTTTTATAGTAATGTTATTTATATAAATTATAAAAATGGATTGGTGATATTATGCCTAACAAACAAAATCAAACCAGTTTAATTATTGTAAAAAATTCTCCTTTTGAGAAAATAAGAATTAATTTATTAAAATTTTTTTATGGTAAAGATTATAAAATGATATATAATTTTGAAAATTTAACAAAAGTAAATAGACCTAAAAATGTAATTATACCAAAATCAATATCAAAAAATAATACGGTTTATCGGTAAATCCTAATTAAAAACCTAAATATATTTATAAAAGGATTAAAATAAAATGAAAAATATAAAAGATTATAATTTAGATGAACTTAAAGAAGAACTAAAAAACATTGGAGAAAAACCTTTTAGAGCAGAGCAAATATTTAAGTGGATATATGAAGCTAGAGTTTCTAATTTTGATGAAATGACAAATTTATCTTTAGAATTAAGAGAAAAACTAGAAGAAAACTATGAAATAAAACAATTTAATATTTTAAAAAAGCAAGTTGCATCTGATGGAACCAAAAAGTATTTATTTGATGTATTAGATGGAAATGCTATTGAAACTGTACTTATGGAATATCATCATGGATATAGTATTTGTGTTTCTTCTCAAATTGGATGTAAAATGGGTTGTAAATTTTGTGCATCAACTGGTATCCCTTTTATTAGAAATTTAACTAGTGGAGAAATTGTTGAACAAATAATGGCTGTTGAAAGAGATGAAAATATACGAATTTCAAATATAGTATTTATGGGCATTGGTGAACCCTTAGATAATTATGATAATGTTGTTGGAGCTATTAGAATAATTAATAATCCTAAAGGTTTAAATATTGGTGCTAGACATATTAGTATTTCTACAAGTGGTTTAGTTCCTAAAATATATAAACTAGCAGAAGAAAATATACAATGTACATTATCAATTTCTTTACACGCTACTACTAATGAACAAAGAAGTCAAATGATGCCAGTTAATGATGCATATAAAATAGAAGAATTGTTACAGGCTTGTAAGGATTATATAGAAAAAACTCACAGAAGAATTTCTTTTGAATATGCTCTTGCTAAGGAGAATAATGACAATTTAGAAGATGCTAAAAGATTAGTTAAGCTTCTAAAAGGTATGATATGTCATGTTAATTTAATTCCTATAAATAAAATTGAAAATGGTGCTTATATGAAAAGTTCAAATGAAAATATTATGAGATTCAGAGATTATTTGAATGAACATGGAATAGTTGCTACAATAAGACGAGAATTGGGCTCAGATATCGATGCTGCTTGTGGTCAACTTAGAAGAAAAAATTTACAAAAATAATATATAGAAAAAGCGACATGATTTATAATATAGTATTTTAACTAACTATACTATATTATAAATCATGTCGCTTTCTTAATTTTTTGGGTTTTTTCAAATTTTTTCCTATATTCTAATTCCTTCTGTTTAATGATTTTTGTCTCCGACCCTAAAATCATTGAAATTAATTCGTTTGATGATTTTTGTCTCCGACCCCAAAATCACCAAAATTATTCTTTTATTGCTACCATCAATTCATTTGGTTGGACTATTTTTTTGTTTCCTTCAAATGTATATCTTGCACCTGTGAAGTATACATCATATCCTTGATTTTCTAGCCTTGTTCTACATAATCTTAGAAATTCATCTGTTTCCTCTTCTGTTAAATTTGCTTTTACTCTTATCTCATAAAATGTTATTATTATTTCTTTTTCATTTTTTTCAGCTTTATGGTCTAAATAGTTTGTTATATCTTGCATTGTCATATATATCTCTCCTAACTATTAGTTTCTTTTTATTTCGTATATTATATCAAATTTTTATTCGATTTTAAATAGTTTTTTTGTAAAAATCTTTGTTTCTATTATATTAGAATTTTTTATTTTATATTTCAGATATTCCTATACGATACTCAATATCTTCCATATTAGGAAACATTTCTCTAACTCTTTTCAAGGTAAGCATTGTCATTTTAGGTTGAGGATTTTTTGAATGGTCTGATAACAACTTTTGAGTATAGCAATTAGGTGCTGTTTTAAATAATAAATATTTATTTCTAACATATGTGTAATATATTTGATAGCCATTGTCTAAATCTTCCCACATCATTTCAAATGTATAATTTTTGTCCATATATTTTTCGAACGATATATTTTACATTTCAAATATATCATTTTCTCCTTCCTTCTTTTAATCTTTAATCATTTCTTTGAATTGTTCTTCTGTTAATATTGTTATTCCTAATTTTTCTGCTTTTGCTAATTTGCTTCCTGCTTCTTCTCCTGCTAATACATAATCTGTTTTTTTAGATACAGTTCCTGAAGTTTTTCCTCCTAATTTTTCTATTATATCTGAAGCTTCTCCTCTTGTAAAATCGTCTAAACTTCCTGTTAATACAAATGTTTTTCCTTCAAATCTTTTATCATCACTTTCTTCTTCTAGACTTTCTGTATTAACTCCTGCTTGTTTTAGTCTATTTATCAAATCTATTGTTTGCTCTTCTAAGAAAAACTCTCTTATACTATTTGCTACAATTGGTCCTATATCATTTAACATACTTAAATCATCAAATGTCGCATTAATTAAATTATCTATTGTTCTATATTTTCTAGATAATAACTTTGAGGCTTTAACTCCCACATGTCTAATTCCTAGAGCTGTTATTAATCTATATAAATCATTTTTCTTACTGTTTTCGATTGCATTCATTAAATTTTCAGTAAATTTTTTTCCATTTTTCTTTAAAGATGCTATATCTTCAAATTTTAATGTGTAAATATCAGCAATATTGCTTATTAAATTTCTATCTAATAATTGTTGTATTATATTCTCTCCAAGTCCATCTATATTCATTGCTTCTCTTGATACAAAATGAACTAAATTCCTAAATAATTTTGCTGGACATTCTATCCCTGTACATCTTATTGCTGCCTCTCCTTCTTCTCTAACTGCTAATGCTCCACAAACTGGACATACTCGTGGCATTTCAAAATTCTTTTCATCTCCAGTTCTTTTTTTCACAACCACTTCGACAATTTCTGGAATTACATCTCCTGCTTTTTGAATTACAACTGTGTCTCCTATTTTAAGTCCTTTTTCTTTTATAAAATCTTCATTATGAAGTGTAGTTTTTGAAATTGTTGAACCTGCTACTTTTACTGGTTCAAGTATTGCCATTGGAGTAATTACACCTGTTCTACCAACTTGACAAACTATATCTTTTAAAATAGTTTCTTTTTTCTCTGGTGGATATTTATAAGCAACAGCCCATCTTGGAACTTTTGAAGTTTGTCCTAAAATTCCTCTGAAATTCAAATCATCTATTTTTACAACTGCACCATCTATTCCAAAAGTTAAATCTTCTCTATCCTCTCCAATTTTTTGAATTGCCTTTTTAACTTCTTCTATATCTTTACAAGGTATCCTAACTGGATTTACATTAAACCCTAATTTATTTAAATACTCTAATTCCTCAAAATGAGAATTAAATTCTTTTCCATCAATTTTTTGAACATTAAATATATAAATATCTAATGGTCTTTTTGCTGTTACTTTACTATTTAACTGACGAAGTGACCCTGCTGCTGCATTTCTTGCATTTGCAAATAGCTCTTCCTCATTTTCTTCTCTTTCTTGGTTCATAGCATCAAAATCTGATTTTGAGATAAATACTTCTCCTCTTACAGTTATATCAATTTTATCACTAAGCTCCATAGGAATTGATTTAACAGTCTTCAAATTTTCAGTAACATCTTCTCCAACTAAGCCATTTCCTCTTGTTGCTCCTCTTACAAACTTACCATCTTTATATTCCAGGCTAGCCGACAAACCATCAATCTTTGTCTCTACAACATAATTAACCTCTTTTATACCATTTTCCTCTGCTTGTTTTCTTATTCTAACATCAAAATCCTCAACTTCTTCAAAACTGAAAACATCTTGTAAACTCTGCAAAGGAACTTCATGATTAACCTTTTTAAAGCCCTCTTTAACATGACCTCCAACTTTTTCAGTAAGCGAATCCTTTGACTTCAAATCAGGAAACTCACTTTCCAAATTTCTTAACTCAACCATAAGCATATCATACTCAAAATCTGAAATTTCAGGCTTATCATCATCATAATACTTACCAGCATAATATTCTGTTTTCTTTCTTAACTCTTCAATTCTGTTTTTAGCTTCTGTTTTATTCATATTGCACCTCTTCTTTTAAAATTCTATTTCATATTATATACAAAACTCATAAAAAAATAAAGTGATTTCAAAAATTTAAACTTTATCAACAATCTCCCCATCTTTCTTATAAATACTATGAGCCTTCACAACACCTCTAACTGAAGACAATGGATACACATTAGAATCCTTTCCAATAACAGTACCAGGATTTAAAATAGATCCACAACCAACCTCAACATTATCTCCAATCATAGCTCCAACTTTTTTCCTACCAGTTTCAATTGTTTTATCTCCATTTTTAATAATTACCAACTTCTTATCAGACTTCACATTAGAAGTTATAGAACCAGCACCCATATGAGATTTATATCCCAAAATAGAATCTCCAACATAATTATAATGAGGAACTTGAACATTATTAAATAAAATAACATTTTTAAGCTCAGTTGAATTTCCAACAACTGCATTATTACCAACTATCGCATTCCCTCTAATAAATGCACAATGTCTAACTTCTGCATTTTCCCCAATAATAGCTGGACCATTTATATACGCTGTTGGGGCAACTTTTGCTGATTTTGCAATCCAAACATTCTCACCTACCTTATTATAATTTTCTTTGCTTAGTTCTTCCCCGATTTTTAATATATATTCTTCTATTTTACTTAATACTTCCCAAGGATATGTAGCTTTCTCTAATAAGTTTTTAGCTATTGTTTCCTCTAAATTATATAAATTTTTAATTTTACATTCTTCCATTTAAAATCAAGTCCTTTCTAAAAATAAAACAGGAATTTAAGAATATTCCTTAACTCCTGTTCCAAAATTTTTCATACAATTCTTTTGCAGTTTTAGGACTATCTACACCTTCTTTATTCTTTACTGGTGCAAAATCATCCTCTCTTTTTCCTCTTAAAATTGCTATATCATCAAAAAATTCAAATGCATCAAAAATAAATGATTCAAACTTATATGAATTTGGCTCTTCTGGAATTATTTCTTTTCCGTTTTCATCTATATATGCATTTTTCTTGAAAGCACTATGATACATTAAAGTTTCTTTGCTTATCTTCTCTATTGCATCTATTGTATATAGATTACACATTATATGTGCCTCACCATATTTTAGTTCCCCATTATCATCAACTTCTTCTGACATTTTCTCAGGCATTTCTGAATATTCTATAACTTTTGGATGTCCATTCATTTTAGCAAATACTCCTACTTTCTCATGTGGATTTGCTTTTACTATTGACTTTGATGCAATTTGAACATTTTTATCTATTGCCATTCCTAACAAAGTTACATCTGCCATTTTTAATAGTGCATTATCTACACCACCTATGAAAATCCATTTAATTCCTCTTTCTTTCATATCTGCTAAACATCCACTTGCTCTAAGAGAAAAATATGTTCCACCATTACCATCTGAGGCTTCTCTTATTTTTTTATTTTTTCCTATTAATAATTTCCCTTCTGTATTTATAAGAGGCAATTCTCCTTGTTCAAACAAAGTAACACTATTTTTTGGATATCCAAAATAATTATTTTTTTCTAGAAATGCTTTTGTTTCTGCATTATTTTCTTTACTTGTCATTATGTACCATGGAATAACTTTTCCATATTTCTTATTAGCTTCTTTTAAATTTTCTATTAATATTTCAAATAAATATTTTCCTTTTCCATATACATCTAATTTAAAAGTTCCTTTTGGTCCTGTATGGCCTAATCTAGTTCCTTGCCCTCCTGCCATTGTTACTACTGCATATTCGCCTTTTTCTAATACTTCTGAACCTAATTTATCAAATCTATCTCTAGTTTCTTTTGATAATTTATCTTTGTCTAAATATTCTAATGGTTCAATTTTATTTTCTTTAATTTCTACTTCTTTCTTTGTATTATCAAATAGCTCTTTCATTTGATGAAAATCTATGTGATTTACTTGTTCTATTAATTCTTTTTTTTCTTCTTCATTTATTTTTTCTAATAAATTTATAATATGTTCTTGGTTATATATCTTTAATATATCTATAATATCTTGCATTTTATCCATATTAGTCGCTCCTTTTGTCTTTTTGTATATTATATGTTTCTTCTATAATAATGTCATTTTAGCACATGACTTTTCATTTATCAAGTTTTACTTTTATATTTTATGATTATTAAAACATTTTATTTAATATTAATTTTTGATTATATATTTTTTTATAAATAATACTTTTTTATTACTAAATTGTAACATTATTTATAATAGTGTTATTTTAGCATATGTTATTCTATTTATCAAGTTTTTTATAAAACTTGTAATATATTCTAAATTTTATCAATATACATTAATTAAAGTAATTTAGTACAAACATTTCTTGAAATTTATAAAGGAGGTATATAGATGGAAAATACAAGATTGTATCAAGACATCGCAAAAAGAACTGATGGTGATATTTATGTAGGAGTTGTCGGCCCTGTAAGGACTGGTAAATCTACTTTTATAAAAAGATTTATGGACTTATTGGTAATTCCTAATATTGATAATGAATATAAAAAAGAACGAGCTAAAGATGAACTTCCACAAAGTGCAGGTGGAAAAACTATAATGACAACAGAGCCTAAATTTATTCCTAATGAAGCTATTGAAATTACATTAGATGATAATTTAAAATTTAAGACAAGGCTTGTAGATTGTGTTGGTTATCTAGTTGATAATGCTATTGGATATTTAGAAGATGATATGCCTAGAATGGTAAAAACACCTTGGTCTGAAGAAGAAATTCCTTTTGAAAAAGCTGCTGAAATTGGAACAAAAAAAGTAATAACTGAACATTCTACTATTGGGATTTTAGTTACAACAGATGGCTCAATTACTGACATTCCAAGAGAAGATTATATCAAAGCTGAAGAAAGAGTTGTAAACGAATTAAGAGAACTTACTAAACCATTTATAATTTTATTAAACTCTAATGATCCTGACTCTGAATATACAAAGGAACTAGCTAAAAAACTAAGTGATAAATATAATACTTCTGTAATGCCAATTAATTGTGAATATTTAACAATAGAAAATATTAATACTATTTTCTCAAAAATTTTATATGAATTTCCTGTTGACCAAATTAGTATAAAATTCCCTAGATGGATTGATGGATTAAACATTGAACATCCTCTTAAAACTGAATTATATAAGGAAATTAAAGACGCTTTTTCAAGTATTAATATGTTAAAAGAAATCTCTAATTGTGTAGATACTATTAAGCAAACTGAAATTATTTCAAAAACATCTATTTCAGATATTCAACTAGGTACAGGAAAAGTCAATGTTGAAATACAATTAAAAGAAGAATTGTTTTATAAAGTTTTATCTGAAATTACTGGAGTTACAGTTACTAATGAGGGTGATTTATTTAGTATTATTTCTGAACTTGCTAGTACAAAGAAAAAATATGATAAAAT
>CAUWFY010000048.1:0-9299 GCA_963558115.1 uncultured Clostridia bacterium | reverse complement strand
TAAATTCTTCTTCACTCATTCTCATTAATAAATTGTCTTTTGTTATTCCTGCATTATTTACCAATACATCTATACTTTCAAATTCTTCTATTGCTTTTTTTACTAAATTTTCTATTGCTTCTGAATCTGTTACATCTGCTTTAATTATTAATGATTTTACTCCTTTTTCTTCAAATTCTTTTTTTAATGCTTCTACATCTGTTTTATCTGAAACATAATTTGTTACAATATTGTAACCATTTTCAGCAAATTTTAAAGCCACTTCTTTTCCAATTCCTCTTCCTCCACCTGTTATAAATACTGTTCTATTTTCTTTCATAAGTTTTTCTCTCCTTTTACTCTGCATAATTTAATTTTTATTAAAAATATTTATTATATATTGCTTATTTTATTTAGTTAACTAATGATGTTTTCTTATATATTATTTAACTATTCTTTTACCTATTAAATTAATACTTTTGAAACTATATCTTATATTAATTCTTTTGAAACTATATTTTATATTGATTCTTCATATTCAATATATTTTTCTAAATCTGCTACTGTACTAATATTAAAAGTCTTTGCAAGTTTATTATCTTTTTTTATAAATGTAGTTAGTGTTTTTCCTGGTCCTATTTCTATATATTCGTCTACTTTTTCTTTGTTCATTAATTCTATTGTTTTGTCAAACCTTACTGGGCTTATTATATGATTTGCTAATATTTCGCAGATATTATCGTTTTCATTATAAAAAGTTCCATCAATATTTTTTATAACTTTTACTTTTCCTTTATTAAATTCTATCTTTTCTAATTCTTTTTTATATTCTTGTTTTGCTTTTTCTAATTTTATTGTATGGAATGGTCCACTTGTTTTTAGTTTTACTACTCTTTTTGCTCCTATTTCTCCTAATTTTTCAATAGCTTCATCTATTGCTGAACTTTCTCCTGATATTACTGTTTGTATGCTACAATTATAATTTGCTATTACTACAAATTTTCCATTTTCCCTCATTTTTTCACATACTTCTTCTATTTTTTTTGAGTCTAATCCTATTACTGCTGCCATTGAATATTCTTCTTTAGGCAATAAGTTTGCCATATAATATCCTCTTTGTTTTATCAATTTTATGCCATCTTCAAAACTTATAATCCCCGAATATATTAACGCTCCATATTCTCCTAAACTTAAACCTGTTGCTATTTCTGCATTTATATTTTTAGATTTTAACACTTCTAAAATTGCTAAACTTGTTGTTAATATTGCTATTTGAGTGTTTTCTGTTTTATTTAATTCTTCCTCAGGTCCTTCAAAACATAATGTTTTTATATCTATTCCTGATATTCTTGATGCCTCATCATATATTTTTCTTGCTATTCCATATTTTTCATATATATCTTTTCCCATTCCTACTATTTGAGCTCCTTGCCCTGGAAATAAAAATGCTCTTTTCATTTTCTTTTTTTCCTTTCCTACTTTTTTCTTTAATTTATTATTTTATGTTAAATTTAGTTTAATATAATTCCATCTTTTGCTTTCTTTAGATTACCATTCTAATTATTTTTTTATTGTATAGGAAAATCAGCTTTTATCTTGACCCTATATAGGATTTTTCCGTATACAACAAGTAAAAGTGACCTTTAAAAAGGCCCTTGATATCCTTTCTAATGTAGCTTTGCTACTTTTCTTATCTTAGCTCTATATTTCTATTAAAATACTTCCTGTATTTAGTCCCCCTCCATAGCCTAATAAAATTATCTTGTCTCCTTTTTTTACTAGATTATTCTTTATCATATCGTTTATTGCTATCGGAATACTTGCACAAAAAGTATTTCCTCTATTTTGAATATTTATATACATTTTGTTTGTATCAATATTTAATCTATTTGCTATTGAATTCATTATCTTTATATTTGATTGATGTGGTACTATATATTTTATATTTTCTATTGTTTCATCAGATTTCTTTAACAAGTCATTTATATTTTCTATTGTTTTTGTTACTGCATATTTATATATTTCTTTTCCATTCATATATAATTTGTCACCTGTTTTTGAAGTTAGAATTTTCTTTTCATCGATTTCTGAAGTTATATTTGATTTATATTTTTTATTTTGATTTAGACTTTTACCAAGCAAAATTGCACCCGCTCCATCTGATAAAACAACTCTAGTTGCCACATCATCTTCTTTTAAATTCTTAGATAAAACATCTACTCCAATTACTAATGCTTTTTTTATTGAATTATTTTGTAAATACAACCTTGCAATATCTAATGCATTTATATATCCACTGCAACCAGCTAAAATATCTAAACTTATACATTTTTCTATTCCTAATTTCTTTTGAATATAATTTGATATTCCAGGCATTAATAAATTTGTTGATGTTGTTGCTGTTATTATAATTCCTATGTCTTCTTTATTTATATCTTTTATAAAAATTTTCTTAGTTGCTTTATATGCAATATCTTCTATTTTTTCTTGACTTGCATAATATCTATTTTCTATTCCTGTTCTTTTTTGAATATATCCTTCTTCTAAGTTTAAATTTTTTTCTAATTGTGAATTTGTGATTTTTTCTTTTGGTAGATATATTCCAGTTTGAATTATTTCTATACTATTCAAGCTTTTTCTCCTTATATTAAATTCATTTATCTTAAATTCTTAATTGTAAATTTAAAATAATTCTAATAATTTTATTTAGTAAAATTTTTTATTTCATATTTTTAATAATTTTTATTATTGTATTTATATCTTATTTTTTTATTTTTTTCTATTGTCCTAAATGGTCAATTCAAATAATTTTATATTCATATTTTATGACTTAAAATGTCAATACAATTTAAATTTTTTTTATGTAATAATTAACTCAAGTTATATTTAAGGTGATTTTATGATTAAAGAAAAAAGAAAGGAAAAAAACTATACTCAAGAGAAAATGTCTGAAATACTTGGTATTAGCCTTAGACAATATGTGCGAATAGATAATGAAGAAGATTTGCCTAGGCGTGATGTATTGCGTAATTTAATTATAGAATTGGGATTAAATGATACTGAATTAGGGGAATACATAAGAAAAATGGCTAATAAAATTGCATAAATAAAAAATATCGAAAAATTAATTTCTAATTTTTCGATATTTTTTACATTATTAATTTTTTTAACTAGAAATTTTCTTTTGTGAAATATGTATATTATCTATATTAGCCTTTAATTCCCTAGAAATAATATTCTGAATCTGTGCCACTTGTTCTTTAGTTAATTCTTGCTCTGAGCCTATTATAACACTTATACTTTCTCCATTAACAAATACAATATTATTGTTAAAGCCTTTTGTAGATATTAAATTTTCACATACCATTATACTATTTTTAATTTCATTAATTTTTTTTATTTCTTCAGTTGCACTTTGTTTTTGAGTTTCTAAGGAATTACTACTATTCAAAACATTTTCATATGTTTCTAGCATTTGTGAATACATCTTATCTCTTTCAAGTTTTGATTTCACAAAATAGTCACTGGCTTCTTTTGTATTTGTTCCACTTGTTTGAACTGTTGCATTTCCCTTTGTTGCATTTTCATTATTAGTATTTTCTTCTGTCTTCTCTATAGTCTTTTCTTGTATACTATTTTCTGCATTATTTTGATTTTTGCCCTCTTCTTCCTTTTTTTCCTGGTTCTCTGCACTACCTGTAACAACATCATCACTATTAGCTAACTTAGCATCTCCAATATCTGCTATTTGCATATCATCTGATTCCATTTGCAAGCTTGTTTCTAATGCTTGTTCATTATTTGTAGTAAAATTCAGATATCCAGCAACTACTAACATTAGTGCAATCACATATACTACTACTTGATTTTTCTTTAATAATTTTTTCATAAAACTTTTAATGATACATTTTAAATATATCATTTCCTCCTTTTTTTATATTTAGGTTTTTATAAAGGTACTACCTATAAACCTGTTTTCTTATTGTAGAGAAGCTGGAACTGAGTGATAGTTATAACTTTTTAAAATTTTGGGGCGTTCGATTGAAATGAAGAATAGAATTGGTTAGGCTTTCGAATGAGGAATGTTCACGGTACCTGAAGCATGAAGGGGTCTGAGTGAAAGAGGCTCATGAGAAAGCCTTACCAATTCTTTCTGAATGGAATGAGTAGTCCAAAATTTTAAAAAGTTATAACTATCACTCAGTTCCAGCGGCTAATTTTAAAATTTTCAATTCATCTCAAACACCTGTATCTTATGAGTAGCTAACCCAGTTACTGCCTCAACTGCTTGAATTATACTTGTTTTAATATTTACATCACTTGCTCCTTTTGCCGTAATTATTGCTCCTTGCACTTTTGGTTCTACTACTTTTTTAGTTATTGGCATTTTTTCTCCATTTTCTTCTTTATATATTATTTCTTTTTGCGAATCTTGTTCTTGTATTTTTCTTATTCCTCCTTGAGTATCTGTTTCTTCTGTATTACTATTTTTGGACGCTTCATTATACATTGGTATAATTTCACTAGATTCAGAATAATTAATAAAAACTTTTACTTCTCCTACTCCTTGTATCCTAGATAGTATTGTTTCTAAATTTTTTTCTAGTTCCTTACTGGTACTGCTAGAAGTTTCTATCGCTATATTATTTATATTTTGAGCTAATTGTTTTGAATTTTGACTATTTTCTTCTTGTTTATTTTTTTTACTATTTCCATTCCAAATTACATTTATTGCTACAACTGTTATTATAAGTATTACTACTAAAAATACTAGATTTTCTATTTTCTTCTTATTGTTTCCTTCTTGTTTTTCCTCATCTGCATTTATTAATTTTTTTAATTTATTTCCAAGCATTTTTCCTTCACCCCATACTCTTCAATTAAAAATTTTTTAATCTTTTGTCTATCCTCATTTGTTAACTTTTCAGTTTTGTTTTCTTTATCTTTTTCAATAATATTTGTATTTATAGGTCTTATTTTTTGTATTTCTTCCACTACCTTATTTTCTAATGATAATTCCTGATTAATTTTATTTTTTTCATTCTTTTTCACCTGCAATTTAATTTTTGAAATTTCTGAATTTTCTTCACTATCTTTCAATTTTGCTTTTACTTCACAATTTAATATATCATAACCTTGTTCTTTTACTTTTTTACTTATATCTTTTTCTAATTTATCTATATATAATTCTTCTATTCTTTTATCCATTGATGTTTGTGTCATTTTTCCTGAACTTGATGTATAATTACTATATTTTTCTATATCAAAATTACTTACATCTATTGCTTGTTTATTCTTTATAAATGGAGATATTATTGTAAATAAAATATATACACCCATTACCATTCTTATATATTTTTTTGTCTTATTATTTGGCAATATCATTTCTAATATTGACACAACAACAATCGCCAACCCCAATCCTTTTGCCCAAGAACTTAAAAACTCAATCATAAACTCCCCTCTATCTATACATCATTCCTGTATTTGATATCTTTACTACTAAAGCTGTTCCAATAATTAATAATACTGATATTGTTGTTAATATTGCTAAAAATATTTTAAAAATGTCACCTACTTGTTCTATTAAACTAACAATGTTTTTATCAGCTATTGGTTCACATATACCAGCTAATAATTTATATGTAATTGTTAAAATTGCTAATTTTAAAATTGGAGCAATACATATAGATATTACTATTATAACTCCTATCAAACCAACTGCATTTTTTAGAATAATTCCACATCCTAAAACAGTATCAACTGCATCACCTAATATCTTTCCCACTACCGGAATTGCTGTACTAACTACTGCTTTTGTTGTCTTAGCAGTTATACCATCTACACTACTAGATAATGTGCCTTCTAGTGAAACTACCCCTACAAATATTGTTAATACTATTCCTAAAAACCATATTATACTTGACTGGAAAAACTTAGATAGTTTTCTAATTTGAAAGTTGTTAGATATTTTAGAAATAACTACTAAACCTGCAAAAATTAATACTCCTGGTATTATTATTGTTTGTACTATATTTCCTATAAAATTAATCATAAATAATATTATAGGTTCTAAGACTCCACTTGTTGCTATGCTACCTGTATACAACATTAAAGCTATTAATAATGGCACTAACAGATTCATAAATCCAACTAAATTATTAGTAGTATCTTGTACTAATTTTACTATTCCTGAAAAACTAGACATTATTATTGTTACTATTAATATGTATTGAACATAATAAATTAACTTTGATATACTTTCATTTTCTAAACTTTCACTAATTGCTTTTAAAATGCTATGTATGACTATTATTACTAATATACTTCCTACTGCTTTTATACTATCAACAAATTCTTGTCCAAGTAAACTAAAAACTTTTTTTAAAATTGAACTATTGTCAACTTCTCCTTTTATTGCACTATTAAAAAAATCTTTTAATTCATCCTCATTGAAAAAATCATTTGTGTATTCTTTAGCACTATTAATAAAATCTCCTACTCCGAATTCCTCTTGTTGCTCTAGCATTGTTTCATTGTTACTTTCGTCATTTGTATTAGAGGCATTCGAGACTGGCATAGTTACAAATAAGATTAAAATTGTAATTATATTTATTAAAATCTTCAAATCTTACACCCCTTATTAGGTCTTATGGTAATATTTTCAATATTATTTCTAATAATGTTGATATTATTGGAATTGACATTGATATTATAATAATTTTACTTCCTAATTCTACTTTACTTGCAATAGCTGCTTCTCCTGAGTCTTTACAAATACTAACTGCAAATTCTGATAAAAATGCTATTCCTGTTATTTTTAATAATATTGATAAAAATTGGCTATTAATTGAAGCCTTATCAGAAATGGATTGTATTAACTTTACTATTCCTGTTAGTTCATCTATTACTAAAAATAAAATTAAAACTCCTGCTATTAAACTTACATAAATCACAAATTCTGGTTTATATTGTTTTAGCAAAATGATTATGATTAAAGCAATTAAGGCAATCCCTATTATTTTTATAATTTCCATAAATTACTCTTCCTCTTTTTATAAAATCTAAATTATATTTTCTTTTTATACTCAATTAAATTTAATGTTAATTACTACTAATGTGTAATTTATTCATAAACTAAATGTAATATATTTATATAAAAATATTTTAAATATCTTTATATTCAATTTATACCGATAATAAATAATGACATCATAGATTGAAGATTGTCCTTACTGTATCAAATAATCCACTAATTTCTTTTATTACCATCGTTAATACTATAACTAGTCCAGCTAAAGTAGTCATCATTGCTTGGTCTTCTCTTCCAGCTCTTACTAATACTTGATGTAATACTGCTACTAATATTCCTATTGCAGCTATTTTGAATAATAGATTTATATCCATTTTTAGTATCCCCTTTCATTTTTATACTAAATTCTAATAACAGCTCATAAAATTCATATTACATATTAGTTATATTTTTGTTCTTATTTATTTCATTTTATTTATAGAATTTATTTAAATTTAATTTATATTAAAACAATTATAATCGTCATTCCTACTATTGTTCCAAGTCTACTATATAATTTTTCATTTTTATTTTTTTCTTCTCTTGCTTGTCTTATTTGATTTTCTAAAAATTCTCCGAGTTATTTCTATTTGACTTATTTGACCTTCTATATCAGTTTGTCCTAACATTTTTGATAACATTGATATAGCATGAATATCCTCTTCATTTAAATTTGTTTGTACTTCTTCAATACTTTCTTGCCAAGCCTCTTCTGCTGATAATTCATTCATTTTATATCTCGCTTTGGCAAATATCTTACTTATATTAGGAATACTGTTTTTGGCTATATCGTTAAAAATATCTGAAATTGGTTCATATGTAAATTTTATTTTAGATTTAAAAATATTTAATGCATTTTGCATTTCTTCTAGTTCCTCTAATCTATATGTATATTTTTTTGATAAAAATTTTCCTATTAATGTTGATGATATGAATATAATAACTAACATTGTATATTTTATCATTTGCATTTTTAAATCCATCCCTTTCTTTATGTTAATGTACATTGTGTTTTTTATAATGCTAACCCATAATCTTATCTTAAAATTATTTAAACACATATTATTTCTAAATAAAATGTCTTGTCCTTTTTATTATATAAATTTCTTCTTATATATTGTATTCATCAAAAAAAATTTTAGAACTGTTATATAAATATTATTTTCTCAATTTTATTTTCTTCTATTAATTTATTTATCTGATTATTAGATTTAACATCTTCTAAAGTTTTTCCATGCATTGTAAAAATCCCTTTTACTCCAGAAATTATTGCTTCTTGTATTGCTTCAACATCTTCTTTTGAACCAATTTCATCACAAGCAATAATCTCTGGAGCCATTGTTCGTATTAATATTTTTATTCCTTTTGCTTTTGAAATATTTTCTATAATATCTGTTCTTATTCCTATATCATTTTGAGGAACACCTTTATACATAGCTGCAATTTCTCCTCTTTCATCAACTACTCCACAAGTTTTTCCTTTAAAATTAATTTCATCTATTCCATTACTTAATTTTCTTATTAAATCTCTTAAAATCGTTGTTTTTCCTCGTCCCGGTGGAGACACAATTAAAGTATTATAAATGTCTTGATTTTTTTCGTCTATAACTTGTCCTATTATTTTATTACTACAATTTAAAACTTGTCTTGCTATTCTAAAATTCAAGCTAGTTATATATTTTATATTTATAATTTTTTCATTTTCTACTACTGCACTTCCTGTTAACCCTATCCTATGACCTCCTTTTATTGTTATATATCCATTACATATTTGATTCTTATATGCATAAATTGAATTTTCACAAATTTTTTCTAGTATATGTAATATTTCTGTTTGATTTACTATATATTCTATTAATATGTCTAAATTATGTAATTTCAAAATTATTGGTCTACCTACTCTTATACGAATTTCTTGAATTTGTTCTTTAATTTTTTCATTTTGATTTATCGCTTTATATAATAAACTTGAAATATTAATTGGAAAATATCTTATTATTTCTTCTATTCGAATCCCCTCCTTTAACAACTTATAATCTCAAAGCCAATATAAATTAATGTCTAATGTTTTTTACTGTAGAGAAGCTGGAACTGAGTGTTAATTATAACTTTTTCAAATTTTGGACGTTCGATTGGAATGAAGATTAGAATTGGTTAGGCTTTCGAATGAGGAATGTTCACGGTACCTGAAGTATGAAGGGGTCTGAGTGAAAGAGGCTCATGAGAAAGCCTTACCAATTCTTTCTGA
>CAUWFY010000047.1:0-9372 GCA_963558115.1 uncultured Clostridia bacterium | reverse complement strand
AAGAAGAGGAAATAAAAATGCAAAAAAATGTATTAAGAGGAATTTTAATAGTTTTATTATTATGTACTTTTTATATAATATTTGGATTTTCTAGCCAAGATGGCGAAAAGTCTGGGGGAATAAGTAAAAGAATTACGGACTTTATTTTAGAAAAAAGCAACAAATACAATAATCTAGAAGAAAATATTAAAGAAAAAGTTAGCAAAAGAACAGAAGGAATAATAAGAAAAATTGCACATTTTTCAATTTATACATTAGTAGGTTTTTTATTAATGGCACTATTTAGTACATATGAAAATATAAAAAGAAAATATCAAATCTACATAAGTGCAATAATAGGAATTTTATATGCAATCTCTGATGAAATACATCAAAGCTTTACACCAGGAAGAGGTCCGAAGATTACAGATGTGTTTATAGATTCATTAGGTGTTTTCTTTGGAATGGCAGTTATTTTACTAATAATAGAGATTCTTAACAGAAAAAACAAAAAATGTCATAAAATGTCATAATATAAGTATTGAGATTTGAAGTTTGTTATGATATAATAAACAAGGATGGAAAGAGATTAGTAAAATAGGGGGAATTTAGGATGAATGTAAGAAATGGAACATCATTTTATGGGGAAGATGTTTTAGCTATACCAAATAAAGGAATGAATGAAATTATAAGAGATAAACATATTTATAAATATGTTAAACGCTTTTTTGATTTTACATTATCTTTATTAGGATTAATAGTATTATCACCAGTATTTCTTATAATATCAATATTAATAAAAAAAGAATCTGATGGACCAGTATTTTTTAAACATAAAAGAATAGGAAAAAATGGAAAAGAAATATATTTATACAAATTTAGAAGTATGGTACCAAATGCGGAAGAATTAATAAAAAAATTCACACCAGAACAAATGAAAGAATTTAAAGAAAATTTCAAATTAGAAAATGATCCTAGAATTACAAAGATAGGAAAATGGTTAAGAAAGACAAGCTTGGATGAATTACCTCAATTAATATTTTAAAGGGTGAGTTGTCAATTATAGGGCCAAGACCTGTAATAGCAGAAGAATTAGAAAAATACGGAAATAATAAAGAAAAATTTTTAAGTGTTACACCGGGATTAACAGGATATTGGGCAGCTAATGGTAGAAGTAATACTACTTATGAGCAAAGAATGCAAATGGAATTGTTTTATGTAGATAATATTTCCTTTAAAATGGATTTAAAAGTTTTTATAAAGACTATTTTATCAGTAATAAAAAAAGAAGGGGCAATTTAAAAGATGAATATAGATATTATATGTCCATTATATAATGCGGGAAAAGAAATAGAGAATCTTCACAAATCATTGTTAAATCAAAAAAAAGTTAATATAAACAAAATAAGATATGTTTTAACAGAAGGTAAGGATAATACAGAAGAAAAATTAAAGAATTTAAATTTAGAGTATAAAAAAATAAAAAAAGATGAATTTTCACATAGCCTTACTCGAGAAAAAGAAGCCTTAGATAGTAAGGCTGATGTTATTGCTTTTATTACTCAAGATGTAAAAATAATAAGAGATGATTGGTTATATAATTTAACTAAAGATATAATTAATGGAGACGTTGATGCTTGCTATAGTAGACAAATATGTGATAATAATACCATTGAAAAATATACAAGAGAATGTAATTATCCAAAAGAATCAAAAATAGTTTCAAAAAATGATATAGAAAGATTAGGACTAAAAACATTTTTCTTTTCAGATGCTTCATCTGCAATAAAAAAAGATACATTTATAAAGTTGAATGGATATGACCGAAAGAATTTAATTATTAATGAAGATATGTATATTGCATATAAGCTAATTACTAATGGATATAAAATAAAATATTGTGCTGATTCAGAAGTTATTCATTCACATATATTTACATTAAAACAATATTATGATAGATATAAAGATACAGGAAAATTTTTTAAAGAAAATAGTTATTTAAATAATTATAAAGTAAATCAAGCAGGCGGAAGTATGGCTAAATATGTTTTGAAAAGAGCTATACAAGATAAAAATGTAGGAGTTTTAGTTAGATTTATTCCTAATATGGCTGTTAGATTTATTGGGATGAAAATGGGGAAAATATAATGAAAGCATTAATTGTATTAGAAAATCATTTCTATGAAGATAAACAAAAAAATATCTGGTGTGATAGAATCGTTGATTATAATTTCTTGAAGAGATATTTAGAAGTTTTTGATAAAGTTGTAGTTGCAGGAAGATGTCAAAAAATAAGTAGTGTTGGCGATAAAAAATTATTAGTTAGTGGAGAAAATGTTGAATTTATTCGTTTACCAGAATTTATTGGTGCAAAAGGATTAATAAAAAATCTTTATAATATAAAAAAAATATTACGCAATGGAATAAGGAGTACTGATTGTACTATTTATAGAGCACCAACACATATTTCGTTATTTACATATAAAGAAGTTTTAAAACAACATAAACCTTTAGCTTTAGAATTTATGATGGCGGCTGACAAAATGGTAGAAGGAACAAATATTATAAAAATATTAGCTAACAAATTAATAAAAAAAAGAGCACAAAAAATGTGTAAAAAAGCTAATGGTGTATCATATGTTACTGAAAAAATATTACAAAATGATTATCCATGTAAAGCTATTATGGATGGCGAAAGTAATGAGTTTTTTACTAGCAGTTATTCTACTATTGATTTGGAAGAAAAGGATTTTTATAAACAAAAATGGAAAATAGATGAAAAAATAGAAGTTTTTAAGATTATACACACAGGATATATGGATTCATATAGAAAAGGACAAGATGTCTTAATAAAGGCAGTCAAGAAAGTTAAAGAATCTGGATATAATGTTGAACTGATATTAATTGGAGATGGAAAAAAGAGAAAAGAATTTGAAAAATTAACATGTGAACTACAAATAGAAGATATTGTAAAATTTAAAGGTTTAATAAAAGATAAAAAAGAAATAATAAAAAATTTAAGAGAGGCTCATATTTTAGTATTTCCTACACAATCGGAAGGATTGCCAAGAACTTTAATAGAAGCTATGGCACAAGGACTACCTTGCATATCTAGTCCAGTAGATGGTATACCAGAATTATTGGATGATGAATTTTTAATAGATTATACTGATTATGAAGCATATGCAAATAAAATAATAGAATTAATTACTAATTGGGAAAAAATGAAAAAAATCAGTTTACAAAATTATGAAAAATCACAAAAATATAAAAAAGAAGTATTAATGAATAAAAGAAAAGAATTTTATGAAAAATTAAAAAGGATGGCTGAATATGGAACAAAAGAAAGATAGTATAATAAATGTTAGTTTATCAGTATGCTTAGCTTTAATAATTTCAATTATAACGTATTCTATAAATCAGGAAATAACATTTACATTTTTTTTAGAGACATTTATATTATTGGCCTTTTTTAGTATTGTTACATTTTGCTCAAAAGATAGATTTAATCCATTTTCATTTTTTTTATTGAGTTTATTTTTGGGAGTACTAGATATTGTTTTTGTAGTATGCAATGTAAGAATTGTTGAAAATAAATATGATATTAGTATATATGAAAAAAGTTTATGGCTCATAATATTATGGCTATTTGGATTCCTCATAGGATATTATATAAAAATAAGTAAAAAGAATAAAAAAAGTTTTAAGTTATTAAATATTATTGATAATTATATGAAAAATGCTAATGTAAATATATTATTAATATTAGGATTACTAATACAAATATGGATTATAGTGGCAATAGGTAAAACTATTATTGAAGTAGGTGGAATTAATGCAGCAATGAATAATTTCTCAGTGTTTAGATATAACAACCAAGGATATTTAGCAACTATATTACCGCTAATATCTATAGTAACAATAGGATTTTTGGAAAAAGGAAATAAAAAATTGGCAATCATTTCAATGATTATAAATTTCCTATTAACAACATTTACTGGGAGAAGAGGTATTACAATTAATACAGTTATTATCCCATTTTTAATATTCTATAATTATAGAATAGATAAAATTTCAAATAGAAAGATAGTTGCATTAGGTGTGCCAATAATTATATTTATTTTATTTTTAGGAAGTATGAGAAACCAACAGGTAACTTTAGGAAAAACAAACAATAAAGTATTAAATATTGCTGCAAGTATAACAAATACTATCCAGTATGGACAAAATGTGCCAGATTTATTATATAGTATGAAAAATGGCAATGTTGATTTTCAAGGAGGAAAATATTTATTTAATGGAATTTTAGGAATGATACCAAGGAGTGTTTGGAAAGAAAAACCTGAATTAGATCATTCTTTAATTACTAGTAGGTTAGTGTATGACGAAGACATTACATATGGGAAACCAGTTGGAGCATTTGGATTTAGTTATTTATGTTTTGGTTATATAGGAGTAATACTTTCTGGAATAATAACTGGTAAAGTTACATCAATAATTTATAATTGGATAATAAAAAATAAGAGTGCTATAACGATTTTAATATATTCTATAACGATTCAAAGTTTTATAGTAATTACTAATCCAGAAGCACAAGTTAAAATAATTACTTTAACATTTGTTTTAATTGCTTTAGGAATATTAAGTAACTTAAAACAAAAAAACAAAAGTGAGGGAGAATATAGTTGAGTGTTAAAATAAAAAAAATCATAAAATATCTAATATATCCAAAAGGTATTCTTATTTTTTTGGCTAGTAAAAATTGGATTAAAATAGAAGATAAAAAATTTTTAGAAGAGCAATTTCGATTTAAAATGAAGTATAGATTAAATTTAGAACATCCAAAAACTTTCAATGAAAAACTTCAGTGGTTAAAACTATATGATAGAAAAGATATATATACAAAAATGGTAGACAAATATGAAGTGAAAAAATATGTTGCTAGCATAATTGGAGAAGAATATATAATACCAACTTTAGGAGTTTATAATAAATTTGAAGATATTAATTTTTCACAATTACCTAATCAGTTTGTTATAAAGTGTACACATGATTCAGGTGGAATTGTAATTTGTAAAAATAAAGAGACATTTAATTTTAAACAAGCGAAAAAAAAGTTGGAAAAAAATTTAAAACAAAATTTTTATTATAAGGCAAGAGAATGGCCATATAAAAATGTAAAGCCAAGAATTATAGTAGAAAAATATATAGAAGATGTAAATAACAAAGATTTGAAAGATTACAAACTGATGTGTTTTAATGGAAAAGTAAAATGTTCATTTGTTTGCTTGGAACGAAATTCAAAAAGTGGTTTAAAAATAGACTTTTTTGATGAGAACTGGAATAAAATGAATTTTTCAAGACATTATAAAAATTCCAATCAAGAAACAAAAAAACCTAATAATTATGAAAAAATGGTGGAATTTTCTGAGCAATTATCAAAAGGTACTAAATTTCTAAGAGTAGATTTTTATGAAATAAAAGATCAATTATATTTTGGAGAATTAACTTTTTATCCGGGAGCAGGATATGAAGAATTTACACCATTTGAATATGATGAAATTTTAGGAAATTGGATTGATTTAGGAGGAGAAAGATAATGGCGAAGCTCTTATTTTTAGGGGATTTATTTTTTGATTATGAAAATATACCTTCAGATATAGAAAAAATATCAAAGTACATTCAAAAAAATGATTATAAGTGTATTTTAAATTTAGAGGGAACATTGTTTAAGAGCAATAATAAAACTAAAAAGCGAGGACCTAATTTATGTCAGTCATTAAAAGTTGTGGAAGTATTAAAAAAAATGAATGTTATAGGAGTTACATTAGCTAATAATCATACTTATGATTATGGAGAAGAAAGTTTAATAAAAACAATAGAATTACTTAATCAAAATAACATAAAACATTGTGGAGCCGGTAAAAATTTACAAGAAGCCCTTAAGCCTATGGAACTTCTATTAAACGGAAAAAAGATAAAAATATATAACTTTGGATGGAATATAGAAGAAACTATTAATGCAACTAACAAGAAAAGTGGTAGTGCACCACGAAATGAAAAAATAATTATTAATAATATAGAAGACAAAAAAGAAAATGATATAACAATAACTATATTACATTGGGGGTTTGAGTATAACATTTATCCTCAACCTATAGATGTTAATTTAGCACATACCATAATTGATTATAAAAATGTTGATATAATATTAGGACATCATTCACATTGTATTCAGGCATATGAAAAATATAATGGAAAACCAATATATTATTCACTTGGAAATTTTTATTTTAGTAGTAGAAGAAAAGGTTTTGATAAAATTAATTATTCTGGAAATATAAAGGATAAATCTAATTATGGATTAGGAATAGTGTATGATTTAGAAAGTAAAAAAGTAAAAAAAGAAATTTTATTTTATTACAACGGAAGAGAAACAGAAATTATAGAATCATGGGAAGAAAAAAAAGAATTGTTATGTGATATATCTAATTTTAATTCAAATACCAAAGAATATAAAAAAATGGTTAATATTACAAAAAAAAATAAAAATCCTATTTTGACAGATAAATCGTTGCTTGGTTATGTGAATTTATATGTAAATCACACATATATAAGAATTAAAAAATTTATAGGAAATTTACCTGTAATAAGAAATTTAAAAGATATAGTAAGACAAAAAGGAGAAAAAAATGAGGTTTAGTATCATAGTACCAGTATATAATTCAGAAAAATATATAGATAGATTATTAACTAGTATAAAAAATCAAACATTTCAAGATTATGAACTTATAATTGTTAATGATGGTTCTACAGACAATAGTTTAGATATTTTACAAAAGTATAAACAAGATTATACTAATTTAACTATTTATTCTAAAAATAATGAAGGTCCTGGAATTGCTAGAAAGTTTGGATTTGAAAAATCTACAGGTGAATTACTTTTTTTTATAGATAGTGATGATTATTTGAAAGATAATAATGTATTAGAAAGAATAGATAAACTATATTCAGAAAATAATTTTGATGTATTATTTTTTGATTTTATATCAATACGAGGAGATAAAACAAATCAAAAAAATGTTTTTTTAAATAAGAAATATACTCATGGAAAACATGAAATTAGTGAACTTGAAGAAACAATTATTGAGGGAGCTTTATGGGGAAAAATAATAAAACGAAATTATTTAAAAAGTGAATATTTCTACAACAGTAATAATTTTGAAGATTATTATACAACCTATTATTTCTTAGAAAATTGTTCGAGTTTTTATTATACAGATGAAGTTTTTTATGTTGCAGACAAAAATAATGTAACATCATTGACAAAAGAAATGAATGTTTCTAAGATTTCAGATGCTATAGATGTCATTTTCAAAATATATGAAAACACTACGTTAAAGAAATCAATTAGTTTGTTAGCGTTACATTATTATATATATGGTTATAGAATTATATCTAAAATAAATGATGACAATAAAAGCAAAATAATACAAAAGTTAGAAAGTTTAAGAACTATAATTCCAAAACATACGGTTAAAGAAATAATAAAAAAGTTTAATATAAAATACTTAATATATTATGTATATTTAAAAATTAGGAGAAAAAAGTGAAGGGAAAAGAAATTACCAAAAACTATATTTATAATTTATTATACCAAATATTAATAATTATATTACCAATAATTACTACGCCATATTTATCAAGAGTACTTGGAGCAGAAAAATTAGGAATATATGGCTATACAGTATCTATTGTAACATATTTTACACTGTTTGCCTCAATGGGAATAGCACGATATGGTCAAAGAGAGATTGCATATGTACAAAATGATAGAGAAAAAAGGAGCAAAATATTTTGGGAGTTAAATATAATAAGATTATTAACAACAATAATTGCAGTTATTATATTTTATTTTACTTTTTGTATAAAGGGAGAGTATAATACATATTACAAAATATTAATCCTTGAACTAATAGCGATAACTTTAGATATTAGTTGGTTTTTTCAAGGAATAGAAGACTTTAAAAAAGTAGTTATAAGAAATATAATTATTAAAATAATAAGTGTTGCTTTAATTTTTTTATTAATAAAAAGTCAAGATGATTTATTAATATATTTTATAATATATGTAGTTTCTAATTTTGTTGGTAATGGAAGTTTATGGATAAATGTTAATAAATATATAAATAAATTTAAAATTGATTTAAAGGATTTAAAATTGCATATAAAGCCATTGATAAGTTTATTCATTCCACAAATTGCAACATCCATATATACTGTATTGGATAAAACTATGTTAGGTTTGTTAGCAGAGGACATTTCAGAAGTTGGATTTTATGAACAAGCTCAAAAAATAGTGAAAGTTGCACTTACATTTGTAACAACGATGAGTATAGTAATGATGCCAAGGATATCTAATACATATGCACAAGGAAATAATGAAAAAATAAAATCTTACATGAATAAAAGTTTTAGATTTAATTGGCTTTTGGGAATTCCTATAATGTTTGGAATTATAGCAACTGCTGAAAAAATGGTGCCATGGTTTTTGGGACAAGGATATGAAAAAGTAACAATATTAATGAAATTTACAAGTCCAGTAATTATTTTTATTGCTTTTAGTACAACAATTGGATCGCAATATTTAATTTCAATAAAAAAACAAAATGTACATACAATTTCAGTTTTAAGTGGAGCTATAAGTAATGTAATTTTAAATTTTATATTAATACCAAAGTTTTCAGCAATAGGTGCAACTATTGGCACAGTTTTTGCAGAACTATTAATTGTTTTTATAGAAATTGTATATATAACGACGAAAAAATATACACAATTAAGTGATATATTTAATAATATATGGAAATATCTTGTTTCGGGAATATCTATGTATATAGTGGTAAAAATAACGGTAAATAATATGGAGATAAGTATATTAAGTACTATTATTCAAGTTATATCTGGAATGTTTGTATATTGTTTAGGATTAATAATTCTAAAAGATGACTTTTTAATGAGTATTATAAATAAATTTGGTATAAAAAGAAAGGAAAACTAATATGAAAACATATTTCATTACTGGCGTAGCAGGATTCATAGGTTCAAATTTAGCCAAAAAAATATTAAAAGAAAACAAAGACATACAAATTATAGGACTAGACAACATGAATGACTACTATGATGTAAGATTAAAAGAATATAGATTAAAAGAATTAGAACAATTTGATAATTTTAAATTTATAAAAGGAAATTTAGCAGACAAAGAATTAATAAATAAAATATTTCAAGAAAATAAGCCAGAAATAGTTGTAAATCTAGCGGCTCAAGCAGGAGTAAGATATAGCATTACAAATCCAGATGCTTATATTGAATCTAATTTAATAGGATTTTATA
>CAUWFY010000046.1:0-9550 GCA_963558115.1 uncultured Clostridia bacterium | reverse complement strand
ATCACAATATCTATAAATTAGGAAGTTTTTAATCACATTATTTGCGGAAGAACCAATTTTATTTTAACATTTACATATATAAATAATTTGAATACTTTTTCTTTAGCTGATGTTCGCCTAATGTAGTTGTCCTTGCCCCTTTCTGTTTTCTCTTTTATCTTTATATGTATATTCTGATTGCATTCTTTGCCTTTCCATCTCTTCTAGCATTAATCTTTCTTCTTGTGATAATTCTACTCCCTCTCTAGACCTTTTGAATAACAAGCGTTTTCTTTGATTTTTAGCAATATCTGCTTCTTTTTGTTCTTTTTCAGATTCAGTTATTTTACTTGTCAATATATTTCTTTTAATATCATTTATAGATATTGATTTTTTGTCTATTTCTTGTGATATATCTGTTGTTTCTAATGTTTCATTTTTATATTTTGCTAATTCTTGTTCCGTTCTCGTTCTTGCTTCCTCGTCTTTTCTTATTCTTTCATTTTCTGACTGTGCCATTCCATCTTCTGGTCTTAATGCTTGAATATGTCCATCTTTTGTATCTAAATTGGTTTCTGGTATAGCTTGCATTATACTTTCTACTTCATTTATTACCATGTTTTCTCTAGATACCCCAAGTACAAACTCGTTTGATGTTTTTGCTAATTCAGTTTCTAATTTTGCTCCTTTATTTTGCATTTTATAAAAATCGTAAACAATTTTCATATTTCCTCTATTTGATAATAAATTTCTTATTATCTCTTCTGAATATTTGTATTTATCTTTGGATAATTCATCATATATTGCTTGAGTATCTATACTTCCATCAACTTGCATACTTTTACTAATTAATTCTCCTAGTTGGTTATAAATTCTTTCGCTTGATTCATTGAAAGCATATGTAATTCCATGTAATTCTTCATCTGCATACCATTTTGTTCCTGCTGCTGTAACCCATATTTCTGCAAATTTAGCCATTTTAGAAAGTTGTAAATCTGTTATTTGCTTACCTGTTTCTCTATCTATTGCTATTAATTCTGTCCAACTATCATCTTTAAAATCTACTGTTAATTTTTTATAAACATCTCTTAATTCATTAAAATTGACTGCTTCTCCTTCATTTACTGGTAGTGTTTTTAATGGTAATTTTTCATCTTTCTCACATTCATCCAATGAATTTAAAATTGCATATCCATTATCTCTTACCGACACCTTCATTGCAGAAAACATTTTTTTCTTTTCTAATGTTGTTCTTCCATTAAAATCTAATCTATCTGCCTCTCCTATGTTATCACAAATTGCTTTTGTTTTCCTTCCAAAATCATCTTTTGATATTCCTTTTTCTTGAAAATATAACTGTGACAATATTTTTTCTTTTAACCCCTCATCTTCAATTACAAGACTTGGATTGTCAGATGATTTTATAGTTTTACCATCGTCTGAAACTATAACTAGCTCATCATAATCTCTCTCATTGTATATATCTACTATAAATGCCTTCTTTTCTTCTGTTTGCCTTAGATTTTTATCTACTATTTTTATTTGCTCTTGCAATTCTTTTTCATTCAAATTGGCATATTTTTTTATTGAATCAGATAACTTTTTGAAAACTGTAGATTCGTCTTTTACAGAATTTAAAATATCATAAAGATATTTTTGTTGTTCTTGTTTAGATAATGTTTTTAATTTTGGAACAATAATTTCCATGCACAATTTTTCATATAACAAATCAATCATTTTATCCCTAACTGGTTTCATTATATTTCCAAAATACTTATCCCTATTTTCCTTTTTTACAGAACTATTCATATAAAATGTAGATGTTAAATATCTATTCAAGTCGCTATAAAATCTATTATTTTGTGATAATTGATTACATGCTTCTTCTAAGGATATCGTATGATTAAAATATGCATCTAAACTAACATCTTCTCCAAATGTTGCATCTAAGATTTTTGCTATTTTTTTATAATCTTTATATTTACTATCTGTATTTGGACTAAGTGTATATCCCCATATTTTTTCAGTAAACATCTGTGTCATACCTTCATTAAGTCCTGTATTTCTTCTATTATCTTTACTAATAATTCCTGATTGCCCATTAAATCTTGAACCTGAATGTAATAATTCATGTGATAATTGCGTTAGTATAAGTTTTTTTACTTTGTCATCTATACCTATTGGATTATCATTTTGATCGATTATTGCAAAACTTTTATCAATCATTATCTCACTTGGTACTTTTTCTCTTGCAGGACGACTTTGCATTTTTGGTCCACCTTGTTCTATTGAATTCTCAACAACCAATTTTCCTACTTCATCCATATTTTTCCTAATAAAATCGGCTGTTTTTAAATCTTTACTTTTTAAGTATTCTTCAATTTTATTTTTTAATTGTTCTAAAATTTGCTTATCTATTTCTTTTCTATATAGCATATTTTTTCCTACTTTCTTTTAAAAAATTGCGTAATTTTTTCTAAAATTCTTTTTATTAAATTTTGTTTTTTATATTCTGTAAGCATTACAGTTTCAGTATTTCTTTTCTCATCTATATTCTCTGTATGATTGTACTTTCGATTTTTAAACAAATTATTAGGATTATACTTTTCTTCAAGTTCTTTCTTTTTCTTTTCATTTAAAATTAATTCATTTTGAAATTTTTGTTTTTCTTCTTCTGTATCACACCAGTAATTAATATTTAAAATTGCCAACAAAATAATTGTCTCCCTTTTTAGGCTTTGTTCTTCTAAGGGAATATCTACTCTTATTTCTGGCTTATATTCTTTCATTCTCTCATCATCAAAAAAATCTATAACTTTTTGAGGTACTCTCTTTCTATATTCTTCTTCCATTAAATTTAATATCTCATATACTTCTGAATATGCTAACATATTATCCATCATTGACATTTGTTTTCCTCCAACATAACCAATTCATTTTATAACTATTTTGAAATTTGTCCTTTTCTCTCTACTTTTTGTTTTTGTATTTGCTTTATCTCTTGAACAACATTATTTATTTCTTGTAATCCTATTCCTTGTGTATCATGTTCTATTGTTGTTACTAAATATTCCGAATTCTGTTCTTGGTTTTCTCTATCTTCTTGTAAAGTATTTTCTAATTTTTTTACTTGCTCTATACCCAATAACTCTCTTGACATACCTTCAGCAAATTCTAATGCATTGTTATATGGCTTCACACTACTTTGAACATTTTTCAAAAAATCAATATTTTGTATTTTTTCTGCAAATTCTTTTCCGTAAATTTCTTCAATTAGTGGTATATCTCTTTGTATTTCACTTATAACATTTTCTAATTGCTGTATATTATTTCTATTTTTATACATTAAGGTATATGGATACATCATTCCTCTTATTTTTATAATTCCCATATCTTCTTTTGAAAAATGTTCTGTTCCGTTCCATGTCTTTTCATTTGCCTCTGTATGTAATAGTTCATTATCTTTCATTCCTAACTCTTGTAAATCATCCGTTTTAAGTGTTCTATCTTTATATGTTATTTTTCCTGTATGAAATACACTTTGGAAGCAATTTGAATGATTTGCTATGTCTATTCCCATTTCTCCATTTGCCAATAATTCAATAATAGTATGTTTTAAGTGTGAATCTAATTCTCTTTGCATTGGATTTTTAAAATTTTCTTTGCTCTTTGTTGGTATATCTGCGTGCATTTTTTCGTGAAATAGTATTACACTTTCTATTCCTTCTGTATATTCCTTTCCAAACATTTCTTCAAATTCTTTCTCATCTGTTGGAATAGTAAATTGTACTGCAAACTCTCCATTATTATTTTTATCTGATAAACAACAAGGTTCTATACTAAATAATTCTGGTGTAAATGGCATATATATAATCTTTTTTACATTAGTATTGCCTATAATGTTTTCTGCATTTTCTTTATAATCTTGTGTTTGTCCAATAAACTTTTTTTCCATTTCTTTAGAATATTTTTCATTCATTTGTTCAACTTCTCGGAAAAAATCTGTATCTAATAAGTCTTCCATTGCTATTGCCATTTCAGAATTTCTTACTTGTAATTCTTCCATATTTGTTTGTGCAAAACTAGCAATATATTCTCCATATTCAGCCCACATATTTTTTTCTTCAGCATTGTTTTTGAAAGTATTAAACTCTTCAAGTCCTTTTTTATTTTCTAAAATTACTTTTTTGAAATTATTAAGGCTTTCAGCTAAATTTGATACTTTGCTATTATCTTCATTTATTTTGCTTTCTAAACTTTCTATTCTGTATAACATTTGAGCTAACAAAAATATTTTATTAGTATTAAATTCTATATCTACATTTCCAAAATTATAGTTACTCATAATTTATCCTTTTAATAATTACTTTTTAAAAAATTTCATAATTTTATTTAAAATTTTCTTAAATATGTTTTGTTCTTTATATTCAATTAGTTCTGTATTTTCCTGCTTAACTTCATTATTTTGTTCTTCTTTTTCTTTCTTCTTAAATAGATTGTCTGGATTATATCTTTCTCTCATTTCTGCTTCTATTTTTTTGTCATTTTCGGAATATATTTTTAACATTTCTTCTTTTTCTTTTTCATCTTTGCACCAATAATTCAAATTTAACATCGCTAATAATGCCAATGTTTTTCTCTGTAAATTTTGTTCTGCTAAAGATATATTAGGATTTATATTAGGTTGATAATTTTTATCTTTTTCTTCATTAAATAATTCTAATAATTTTTTTGGTATCATATCAATATATTTTTGTTCCATATATGATAGAATCAATAAAACTTCTGCGTATGCTTTTAATAAACTATTCTCCATTTTTTCTCCGTAAAATAACTATACTTTTTCAAAATTATTATATCAAAGCAAAAAATAAATTACAATAATTTTTATTGCTTTTTGCTAAACCAGTTTCTTTTTACTTTTTCGTTGAAATGTGGTATAATATAAGTGTATCTAGGTAATATCCTAAAATTAAGAAAGGAAAGGTAAAACTTATGACTACAACATTTATGAACAATTTTCTTGATGAGATGTGTGGAGGTTTAGCTGCTATATCATCTGTTGACAACTATGCTGAACTTGAACGGAAAGCCAAAAAACTCGCTACTGAGGAATATGTAAAGAATAAGGACAATGCTGATTTTGCAAAGATTTGTAACTATATTATGGAGCGGTATGATATGCATATTGATGAATTGATTGAAGTTCTTTCTGCTCCCTATATGTTAAAACTTGCTATGGAAACAAAATCCGAATCTCTTATCACATTCCAGAAACAGCAGTTGCTTGATTACCGAGATTGGTTTGCAAAAAAGCGGGATGCAGATGAAGTAGCTGCATACAATTTCTTCAATGAAAAACTTCTTGGATAAAGTTTCATAACTTTTCCTACAACGAAAAAGCCTCGTGCATCAGTCCGTATTGGTACTGGTGCATGAGGTATTTTTATAATTAGAAAAGCCACTCTAGAACAAATTCTGTTCCTCAAGTGGCACATCCGTCTTACGACAGTTGAAGATTTAATGATTACCTTGCAAAAATTCTGGCAAACAGAGATTTTTTAGCTTTAGTAGGCTCACTTGGGTTAACCTCAGTTGGTTTATTCTCAAAGTGTGTTGTATCAAAGCGATACAAAAAGTTCTCATATAAGGTATTCTCCGTGTTTCCTTTGTTTGAAATACTATCTCCGTTGTAATAATAGCCATTCGGAAGCTTCAGACTTTCTCCAGAAACATTTGCATAGATGATGTTGATTGGAGATACCGTAGTATCTAAAACATCAAATTTCACTGTTGGATTAAGTCGTATAAGTTCCTCTTTCATTTTTGCAATACCAATATTCTTCATCTTTTTTCCTCCTAACATTTGTTTTGTGAGAATTTTGGTTACTTGGTTTAGACTTGCTAAACTTATATAAATTATAACACATTATGTAAATTTTTTCAATTTTATAATTTCTTACATAATAAAAAATATTTATGTTTCTACATCTTTTTCTAGAGATAGTTTTCTTCTTGTTTGTATGAATTTCTGATTTCATTTCTTTTATTTTTATATCTTTAAATTTTTTAAACTATTATTGCTTTTTTAACCAATCCATAAATTCCTTTTTAGTAATCTCTTTTAGCTTATAAGCATTTTTCTTATCCTTACCTTTATACTTAAACATATTATACTCTATTTCAAAACTTCCACCTTTTGACTTTGCTAATGCTTGTTTTTTCTTATAAACTTTCCTATATAATCCATATGCTTCATCTTTTTCTAGATTTTTAGAAAATACCTTACTTGCACCAATTTCTCTACAAGTTTTATTGGCTTCATATACATTATTGCAATAAATAACTGCTGAATTTGTTGTCAAAAAATACTTTCCACAATTTTTACATTTTTTTAAGTATGTTCTTTCTTGCAATATAAAATATAATTCTAAAAATAATAAATTATAAAAATTATCTATTTCATAAATCTCTTGTATGCCATATCTATTATTCTCTTTATCTTGCAAAGTATTTATAATTTGTTCTTCTTTCATTCTAGACATATCTTTATTTAATCTTATACTCTGTTTAAAATTATTATATTTTAAAATTGTATATTTCTTAATATCTTTTGTACTAGTAAATACTACTAATCTTTCTAATGGTTTTAAATCTTTCATTTTTGTGTTTTCATCGAACAAACAAAATTCTATAATATCTATTATTTGTTTTTTATAATCTTTGAATTCTCCCATATATTTAACATATAACTGTTCCATTTTTCTTTTCATATTATCTGAATTATTAATATCTGTTGCTAGTAAGTTATTTCTTTCTTCTTTTGATAATAAAGTTTGAAATCCATAAAATCTAAAAATCATATAACTATTTTCTTTTAAATCCCTTTGAATAAAGTCTAATAGTACCTCTCCTATTTGTATAGGTTGTTCAAAAATCCTAGTAATATATTCCATATATCCATCATCATTTGTTGCATAATCTAGCATTGGTGTTTTTATCTGTTCTTCTTTTATCTGTTCATTTATATACACTTCTATTTTATTTTTTTCTTCCATTTACCTCACCTTAAAAATTTTTTATATTTTTTAATAAAACCTATTGCATTATAGACAATAATATGATATATATAAAATTGTCAATAGACAATTTTGTTGTTTATTGTTTATTGTCAATATTAGTATACATTATATAAACACTTATTTCAAGTCTTTATATAAAATTTTCTATGTTTAGAAATTGTTAGCAAATTTTTGCATTATGTTTTAGGAGATGATGTTTATTTGAAAAAAACAGATTTGGAAAGAAATGAACTAATTTACAAACTATATTTTCAAGATAAATTAACCTTAACTCAAATTAGTCATCAAATAAATTTATCTATTAGTCAAATTAGTAGAGTTTTATCTAAATCGCCTAACTATGTGCAAGAGAAAAATAAAAGGAAAGAAGAAAATCGCAAAAAACACATTGAACAAACAAAAGAAATTATAAAAAATAAAAGGTTACAAAAACAAATTGAAGAAAAGCAAATTTTAGATATACTTCATAATCAAGCATCTTTTGAATTATCTTATATTCATCCTATGTCAAAGTATACTATAAGAAAAAATTGTTCAAGTGCATATAATTATAATCAAAATAAAAAAAGATTTGAATTAAAAGATGATGTGGCTTATTCAAACGATATGCCTAAAATAATTAAATACTAATATTATTATGGCTTATGTATTTAAGTCTATTTTTTTGACTTTAGTTACAAAATAATTGCCATTTGGCGTTGTTGAACTTCATTTGAAATTTAATCAATGTACACCTTGTACACCTCATAAATTTCAAATTCGTTCGCCTAGCCAAATACCAATTCTTTTGCAACTAATTTAAGCTTTTGAATGGGAGGTGAAAATGATGAGTGAAAATTTAAAAGAAAATTACAGTTTAATGTTTACTACTTACCCTGATATTGTTGATATTACACAAATGAGAAAGATGCTCGGTGGTATTGGTGTAACTCTTGCTTATAAACTTTTAAAGCAAAGAAAAATTAAATCTTTAAAAATTGGTAGAGAATATAAAATTCCTAAATCTTGCATTATTGAATATCTAATAGAAAATAAGGAAAATGAATAATACATAATAAAAAATTATACATCAATATAGATTTTTCATATATATTGTGATATCTTATTTTAAATATCATGAGGTAGACTAATTTAAACTGTTATTTTGGAAAGGAGTTTAAATGAATGTAACAGCAAGTCTACAAATAAAAAGAAATATTTATCAAGTTGTATTATCATATAAAGATAATAACGGAGAAAGAAAACAAAAATGGATTTCTACTGGTATTTCAGTTAAAGGTAATAATAAAAGATTAGCAAATGCAAAGTTAGAAGAAATTAAGAAAAATTATAAAAAATATATACCTTCTTTTCTAACTTCAAAAGAAAATGATACAAGTAACGAATACTTTGAAATTTATATGCAAAATTGGTTAGAATCTTACAAGCATAATATAGAAGAAAATACTTATGATACAGTTGTAAATAAAGTCACTAATTATTTTTCAGGAAAGAATATTAAATTAAAAGATTTAAAACCAAAGCATATTCAAGATTTCTATAATTCATTATATAAAAAAGGTCTATCTCCTAATACTGTACTACATTATCATGCTAATATCAGAAAAGCTTTAGACATTGCAATGAAACTTGAAATTATACCTAATAATCCAGCAGATAGAATAGAAAGACCAAAAAAATCTCAATTTATTGGTGATTTTTATAGTATAGATGAATTAGAAAAACTATTTTCTGCTTGCAGAAATGATCCAATAGAAATTGTAGTTTTAATTGCTAGTTTTTATGGACTTCGTAGAAGTGAAGTTTTAGGTTTAAAATGGTCATCTATTGATTTTGAAAAAAACATAATTACAATAAAACACAAAGTAATTCAAAGAAATGCAAAAAAGAATAGAAGTATGGTTTTAAAAGATAAAACAAAAAATAAAGCAAGTTATCGTTCACTACCATTGTTACCTACTATTGCCACTGCATTAAAAAAACATAAAAATCAAATTAATAAAAATAAATTAATTTGTGGTAATACTTATCATAAAGAATTTGAAGATTATATCTGTGTTGATTTTAAAGGAAAATTATTTAGACCAGAATATATTACAGACCATTTTCAAATTATTTTGAAGAATAATGGGTTAAGACATATTCGTTTTCATGATTTAAGACATTCTTGTGCTAGTTTATTACTTTCCAAAGGTGTTCCTATGAAAGCAATTCAAGAATGGCTTGGCCATTCTACTTATTCTACTACTGCTAATTTTTATGCACATTTGGAAGATAACTATAAATCATTTTCTGCCGATGTTTTATCTTCTAGTCTAAAAGTTGTCTAACAAATTCTTTTATTTTTGTTTTTAAAGATTATTGAAAATCATTACTAATTAATAAAATTATTTATTAAGTTTTTAATTTGTTAGACATTTTGTTAGACAGACAAAAAAATAACAACTCTCATTTTCTTGAAAGTCGCTATTCTACTTGGCTGGGCTGGC
>CAUWFY010000045.1:0-9768 GCA_963558115.1 uncultured Clostridia bacterium | reverse complement strand
AGCATATGGAGGAAACAAAATAGGAAATGCAGGAGCAACATATACACCAACATCAGCAAAAACACTATATGCACATTGGACAGCTAAAAAATTAACAGTAACATTTATGAGAAATACTTCGGCAACAGATAATACAAGCACAACTCAAACATTTACATATGGTGTAGCGGGTCAAAGCTTTAGCGCTAAGGGGTGGAGTAAAACTAATTACAAAATGCTTGGATGGAATATAAATAGAACAGCAACAACAGCACAATATACTACATTATCTGGTGTAACAGATGGATGGATAGATACACATTCTCCTAGCATAACAATATTTGCAATATGGGCTCCAGATCCAAGAATAACTATAACTGATCAACCAGATAATCAAACAGTTGTTGCGGGAAATAAATATAGGTTTAGTATATCAACAGATAATGGACGGAGTTGGAACTGTAAAATATGAATGGTATTTAAGTCAAAATTCTGATATAAACTCATCATATACTAAATTAGGTACAACAGGTACAGTATGTTCATCTACTGCAAATATGGGACATAATGGTAGATATTTTTATTGTAAAGTAACTTCAACTATAGATGGGGTTTCAGCTTCTGCAACTAGTAATAAAGCAAGATTAGTAGTTCAAGAAGCAAATTATAGTACAGTAAAATCAGGAACAACGACTTATTATCATGATTTAAATCAAGCATTTAATGGAGCAACTTCAGGAGGAGGAGATACTGGAGGTGGTACAATAACAGTTATAAATAGTAATACAGATACTTCTGATGCAATAAATAGGAAAGTTATAAAACTTAATATGAATAAAAAAACGATTACGAGATCTAATTACATTGCTACAAATGCAGGAACATTAACAATAGTAGGAGGAGGAAAAATTAACAATAATAATGGAAAAGGAGGAAATGCTCTTTTAGGAAAAGGAGGCAACTTAACCATTTCAGAAGATGTTAGAGTAGATTCAGAAGAACATGCTATAACGATGACAACTGGAAATTTAAATATAGAAAGTGGACATTTTTATGCGAAAGGAGGAAATGCGATTGTTTATGGAGGAACTGAATATAAAAGTGGAACAGTAACAATAAAAAATGCTAGAATTTATGCACCAAAGAAAAATACGTCAGCGCTTACCTTATATGAAGGCAATTATAATGTAACTATAACAAATACACGAGTAGGAAATGGTTCTAGTGATGCACTTTCAGGACTATCTTCGAGTAAAGAGGCACATGCGGCTTTATCAATAGCGACTAGAGGTACAGTAACTTTAAATGGTGGAACGTCTATTTATGGAGGAAAGTATGGAGCTTCTCCAGTAGGCATATGGGCACCAGCAATTGTTAAATTTTTAGGTAGTAGTTGTGTGTATACAGCAAATTTTAAAGATTCAGAAGCCAAAGGAGGAAGATATTGTATAAATGCGTGGGTATCAGGAAGCCAAATAGAATTTAATTCAACAGGTAGATTTTTCTCAGGTGGAAATTATGTAGTACATGCAGAGACGGTAAATAACGTAAAACATACAATAAAAAAATATACAATAACAAAAGGTGATTTTGCTGCTCAAGATAGTAAGTACATGTTTTCTTCAGGTGGTAAACCACTAACAGGTTATGTTGGTAGTCTAACAACAAAAAATTATTATTGGATGTATTCATTAACAACGCTTGATAAAGTACAGGACGTAAGTTGTTACTATTATAGAAGAGGTAGTTGGTAATTGAAAATCTAAATAAAAAAATTAAGAAAAATACAAACTTTTTAAAAAGAAAAAGAGAGTATAGAAAAAGAAAGGAAAATAGGCATATATATACCCAAAAAAGCTGAATATTTGAAACATTTTTAGAGTTTTGCAAACGACTAAAAGGTATTTAATAGGAGGAATAAATTTGAAGGAAAGAAATAAAAAAATATACATAATTAGTGGAATATTAATATTTTTACTAATCATTACAGTTATTATTTTTACAATAAAAAATAATAAAACGAGCAATGAAAATAATAACGAAAATAACGATAATGAAATTTCCGATGAAATAGTTGAAAATATACAAGCAAATAATTATGAAGGAATGCCACAAGTTATAACAATAAAAAGTACAAAAGAAAAGCCTATAGAAAAAGACAATGTAGAAGTCACAAATATAGAAATTATAGAAAATTTTGGAGAATTACGAGTAACAACAACTGTAAAAAATAATACTAATGAAACATTAAACGGATTTTTTATAGAAATATATTTTTTGGATAAAGATGGAAATGAAGTAACGAGCATTTCAGAAGATTCTGAAGAAAAAGTAGAACCTAATGAAGAATTTTCATTTTATAATTCAGTAACAGAAATACCTAATGGAAAAGACATAATAAATGCTAGAATTGGTTCGCTAGAAAAAAGTAGCACAAAAAATTACATAGAAAATGTTTTTGATGAAATGGATGAAGAGGTAAATAAAATGATGGAAGGCAAATAAGGATTTTATTGTAATATTTACAAAAAGCTACAAAAAATTAATATAAAAAAAGCATCTTGAACTATAATAGGAAAAATGCCTTTTAGTTCAAGATGCTTTTTTCCTTGACAAACTCAGAGTTTGCTAGTAAAATATATTATAGTAAAAGGAGAAGTGTATGCAAAATTCTAATAGAAAGTTTTTCGAAACGCTAATTTCAAAAACTAAAATATATCTAGTAATAATATTAATATTATTAATTATACTAAGTTTGCAAAATTACATAATGATAATACCATCAATAATACTGTTTGTAGCTGTTGTAGTATATTCATATTATACTAATAATAGAAGAAAAAGTGAAATATCAGAAACTTTACAAGATTTAACACTAACAGTTGACTCAGCAGCGAAAACAAGTTTAATAAATTCACCATTTCCATTAATAATTATAGAAACAGACGGAAACATAATATGGAAGAGTTCAAAATTTAATATAGAATTTATGAATATGGAAATAAATTCATATTTAAATGATTTAGTAATAGACATAAAAGCAGAGATTGAAGGTAGAGAAAACAAAAAGGAAAGAACAATAGTAAGACATGTTGAATTAAATAATAAATATTATGAAATAGTTGGAAAATTTGTACATTCAAAACATCATGAAAATAAAAATAATGATATATATATGTTAATGCTATATTTTATAGATGAAACTGAAAATATCAAATTACAAAAAGAATACAAAGATTCTAAATCATGTGTTACTATAATAATGGTAGACAATTATGAAGAAACAATGCAACAATTAGAAAGTGAGGAAAAACCTCAAGTTATTGCAGAGATTGATAAATGTGTATATGAATGGACAGACAAGGCAAATGGAATTTTAATAAAATCAGATAGAGATAGATATGTATATTTATTTGAACAAAGATACCTAGAAAAAGTAAAAGAAGATAAATTTAGTATTTTAGATAAAATAAAGGAAATAAAAACAAAAGAGAATATACAATTAACGCTAAGTATAGCAGTATCTAATGATGGAATAACAGATAAAGAAAAATACAAATCGGCTGGAGAGGCAATGGATATAGTACTTGGAAGAGGTGGAGACCAAGCTGTTATACGAGAAAATGAAATATATAAATTCTATGGAGGAAGAGCTCAAGAAGTAGAAAAAAGGACAAAGGTAAAAGCAAGGATAGTAGCTCATGCATTAGAAAACTTAATAAAAGATGCTAGTAAAGTAATGATTATGGGACATACAAATCCTGATATTGATTCTATGGGAGCAGGTATGGGAATATATCGTTTAGCAAGAGATATTGGAAAAAATGCATATATTGTAGATAGTCAAGAAAGTAATACCTTGCAAAGTTTTAAACAATCATTAGCAAAAGAAGTAGAATATGAGGATATATTAATTAGTAAAGAAGTAGCAGAAGAAAATATTGACAAAGATACATTATTAGTTATTGTTGATACTCATAAAGCAACATATGTCGAAGCACCAGAGTTATTAAAGAAAACAGGTAAAATAGTAATAATAGACCACCATAGAAGAAGTGCAGATTATATAGAAAATGCGACCTTAACTTTTCAAGAAGTTTATGCTTCGTCAGCCGCTGAACTTGTAACAGAATTATTGCAATATGCAGAAACAAAAGTTGAGTTAAAAACAATAGAAGCAGAAAGTTTATATGCAGGAATAATGATGGACACAAAAAACTTTACTTTTAAAACAGGAGTAAGAACCTTTGAAGCAGCAGCATATTTACGTAGATGCGGAGTTAATATAATAAAAGTTAAGAAATGGTTTCAAAGTGATTTAGCAACATTTAATAAAATTTCAGGTATAGTAAAAAAAGCAGAAATAGTAAATGACACAATAGCGATTGCGATATATGATAAAAAAGAAAAAGACTCAAGTGTAATATGTGCAAAGGCAGCAGATGAATTATTAACTATTAGTGATATTACAGCATCTTTTGTAATAGGAAGAATGGGGAATAAAGTCTGTATAAGTGGTAGATCTATTGGAGATATAAATGTACAAATAATACTTGAAAAACTAGGTGGTGGAGGCCATATAACTTTAGCAGGAGCTCAAGTTGAAGGAATGACAATGGAAGAAACTAGACAAGAATTGATAAATAGAATTAATGAATATTTTTCAGAAATTGAATAATAATAAAATAAAAAATAATATAAAGGAACTCTACATATGTACTACAGTACGTATGTAGAGTTTTAGCATAATAACTTTAAAATTTAAAACTGTTTAACCAAAAAATTCTGTAACAGAAATAGGATTTTTTCCTGTGATTTCCACATTTTCCAGTTTTTCTAATTCCTCATTTGATGGATAATAATATTTAATTATTCCCATTTCTGTAGTTTGTTGAATGAGATTTCTTGAGATTAGGGAAGCAAGGATTCTTTCTAAATTTACTTCACTTATCCAGATAGATTTCAATATTTCCTTTGCAGAAAACAATTGATTAGGTCTATATTTTAAAAACATTAAGACATCTTTTTGTTTAATTCCTAAGTTTTTAAAATTTTTTTCCTTAGGATTTTCATTTACATCTAAACCTTCGAATTCTACTTCATCAAGAAGATTTCGATTTGAAAAATCTTTAAAAAAATCTTTAGCTATACTTGAATCCCGGGTCTCTAAAGTTATTGTAGCTTTGGGAACATTTTTAAAATGAATCCCTGAATCTTGGCTTATTTTGTCAAGAAAAACTTTTTTTGCATTGTTACCTTTTAATATTATTGTTACTTTTCCCATTGACATTCTCCTTAAGCATTTAAATTATAGTGTAGCTATTATACTATCCTCCTTTTGTTGTTTTTATTGTTACAACATTTTATGAATTATGTAACTCTCAACAGTATACCACAATTTCTTAGTATTTTCAATATTTATGTTATTTTAATTTTAAGAATTATAATAGAAAACTCTATTATTAAAAGTTTAGAACAACTGAAAAATCAATCTTAAATTTGATACTTCTAAAAAATTTATATGTTAGTTATAGCTTGAAAAAAGCAAAGAAATGTAGTAGAATATATCATAGTTTTTACTAAACAAGGAGGTATATAACTATGAAAGTAATATTAAAAGCAGATATAAAAGGTGTAGGAAAAAAAGACCAAGTAATAAATGCATCAGATGGATATGCAAGAAACTTTTTATTTCCTAAAAATTTGGCAGTAGAAGCAAATAATGAAAATATGAGTAAACTAAAAGCAAAACAAAATTCAGCTAAATACCAAAAAAATCAAGAAAAAGAAGAAGCAATGAAAATTGCAGATAAGCTATCAAAAATATCACTAAAAATAAAAGTAAAAGCAGGTGGAAATGGGAAAATTTTTGGTGGAGTTTCTTCAAAAGAAATAGCACAAGAATTAAAAGAACAATATAACATTACAGTTGATAAAAAGAAAATAGAATTAAAAGAAACAATAAAGGAACTAGGTGTAAGAACTGTAGAAATAAAACTATTTGAAGGAGTAATTGGAAAAGTAAAAATTGATGTTATTTCAGAATAAAGATAATATCTTCAATATATGATAAATTTATTATTTCGGTATAAAGAAAAAAGCTTCAATATATAAATTTGTTTTAAAGAGAAGCACAAACTAGAGAAAATAAATTAAAAAAACTAAATGTATATGGGGGAATTAAAATGGAACTAGGAAAAGTACCACCAAATGACATAGAAGCAGAACAAGCAATTTTAGGAAGTATGCTTACAGATAAAGATGCAGTTATCTCTGCAATAGAAGTTTTAAAAGAAGAGGATTTTTATAGAGCAGATAATAGAGCAATTTATGGAGCAATTTTAAATTTATATAGTAGAGCAGAGCCAATAGATATAATTACTGTAAAGGCAGAGTTAGAGTCTTTAGGTAAATTTGAACAAGTTGGAGGTCTTGAATATTTAGCAATGTTACCAGACAAAGTACCAACAACAGCAAATGCAATGAAATATGTAAATATTGTTGAAGAAAAATCTACATTAAGAAGCTTAATAAAAACTGCAAATGAAATAATAGAATTAGGATATGACCCAACAGAAGATGTAACAGATGTTATGGAAAATGCAGAGAAGAAGATTTTTAATATAATGCAGAATAAAGATAAAAAAAGTTATTCTCCAATAAAAGATATTTTGGTAGATAGCTTTACTCAATTAGAAGAATTATATAATAGAAAACAACATATTACAGGAGTTCCAACAGGTTTTACAGAACTTGATTATAAAACAGCAGGTTTTCATGGGTCAGATTTAATACTAATAGCAGCAAGACCTGCTATGGGAAAATCAGCATTTGCATTGAACATAGCAACAAATGCAGCAGTAAGAGCAAATGTACCAGTAGTTATATTTAGCTTAGAGATGTCAAAAGAACAAATGGTAAACAGAATTTTATGTAGTGAAGCTATGGTTGATAGTAATAAAGTAAGAACTGGTAAATTAGAAGAAGATGACTGGACAAAACTAGCAGGAAGCATAGGACCATTATCAGAAGCTGAAATATTTATAGATGATACACCAGGTATATCTGTTACAGAAATAAGAGCTAAATGTAGAAAATTAAAACTAGAAAAAAACATAGGAATGGTAGTAATTGACTACTTGCAATTAGTTCAAGGTAGTAATAAAAGAAATGGAAGCCGTGAGCAAGAAATTTCAGAAATTAGTAGATCTTTAAAAATCTTAGCAAAAGAAATAGGAGTACCAGTAATAGCATTATCACAATTATCAAGAGCTGTAGAACAAAGACCAGACCATAGACCAATGCTATCAGACTTAAGAGAATCAGGAGCAATAGAGCAAGATGCCGATATAGTTATGTTTTTATATAGAGATGACTATTATAACCAAGATAGTGAAAAAAAAGACATAGCAGAAGTAATAATTGCAAAACACAGAGGAGGCTCAACAGGAACGGTAGAACTATTATGGTTAGGAAGTTACACAAAATTTGTTAACTTAGAAAGAAGATTTGATGACTAATGTTATAATGAAAGATAATAAAAGAAGGAATGGATAATTTTGGGGTCGTGATTTTGGGGTCGGAGACGAAAATCATTTATAAAGAAAAAGTGAAACATTCCAGCTAGGAGAGAAAATGGCAAAAAGAATAATATATGGATTAAAAGAAAAAGTTTTAGAAACGATAAAAAAATATGAATTAATATCAAATGGGGACAAGTTAGTACTAGGAGTTTCTGGAGGACCTGATTCAATGTGTATGTTAAATGTTCTAAAAGAAATAAAAGAAGAGGGAACACTAGACTTTGAAATTACAGTTGCACACATTAATCATATGATTAGGGAAGAAGCGAAAGAAGACGAAAATTATGTCAAAAAATACTGTGAAAAAAATGGAATTAATTTCTATTCAAAAAGTATAGATGTAGAAAAAATTGCCAATACTAATAAAATAGGAACAGAAGAAGCTGGAAGAGATGAAAGATACAAATTTTTTGATGAAATATTAAGAAAAACAGCTTCAAATAAAATTGCAATAGCACATAATAAAAATGACAATACAGAAACAGTAATAATGAATATAATAAGAGGAAGTGGAGTTTCAGGATTAAAAGGAATTGAAGTAAAGAGAGAAAAATATATAAGACCACTTATCGAATGTGAAAGAGAAGAAATCGAAAAATATTGTGAAAAAGAAAACTTAAATCCAAGAATAGACAAAACAAATTTTGAAAATATTTATACCAGAAACAAAATAAGAAATATTGTAATACCATTTATAAAACAAGAATTTAATCCAAATATTATAGAAACAATAAATAGACTATCAAATTTAGTAACAGAAGAAGAAATATATATTGAAAAACAAGTCGAAAAAGCATATAAAAAAATACTTATAGAAGAAGATTTTGAAAAAAGAACAATAATAGTAGATTTAAAGAAATTTAATAATGAAGAAAAAGTAATAAAATCAAGGTTAATACTATATACTATAACAAGGATTTTTGGGAATAGTAAAGGAATAGAAAAAATACATATAGAAGATATTATCAAACTTTGTAATAATAATGTAGGAAATAAATATTTAACTCCAAACAAAAATATAAAAGTTTTAACTAAAAATTCAAAAATATATTTTTTAGGTAAAAGCTAATTATTAAGCATCCGTAAAGGGATAGAAAGTACGGTAATTTTGTAATAAAAAAGAAATAAAAAAACTATTGAAAAACAAAAAACAATATGATATAAGATTTTAAAACTAAAGGGGATGTATTGTGATTTTAACATAATGCATAAAAGAGGAGGAAGAAGTTTTGAAAAATGGAATTAAAACATTAGCTATGTGGCTAATTATAGGAGTAATATTTATTGTAGTATTATCATCAGTGCTAGAAAATAGTAATTCTAAATTAAAATATTCTGATTTATTAGCTAATATCAATAGTGGAAATGTTGAATCAATACAAATACAAGCAGATGGTAAAAATGCACAAGTACAATTAAAAGATGACAGAGTAAAAAAAGAAGTAAATATACCAGATATGGAAAGTTTCATGACTTATACAGAAGATTTTCTTAAAGATGGAGCATTTACTTTAGAAGAAAAATCAGAGTCAATATTTATAACAATTCTTAGTTTATTAACACCATTTGGAATAATAATAATTTTCTTAGTATTCTGGTTCTTAATGATGGGAGGAGCAAATAGTGGAGCTCCAGGAAATAAAACAATGGCCTTTGGAAAAAGTAAAGCTAGACTAATGACACCAGCAGAAAAAAATAGAATAACATTTGAAGATGTAGCAGGTGTTGATGAAGAAAAAGAAGAATTAAGTGAAATAGTACAATTCTTAAAAAATCCAAAGAAATTTACAGACATGGGAGCAAGAATTCCAAAAGGAGTTTTATTAGTAGGTCAACCAGGAACAGGTAAAACTTTATTAGCAAAAGCAGTAGCAGGAGAAGCAGGAGTACCATTTTTCATAATAAGTGGATCAGACTTTGTTGAAATGTTTGTCGGAGTAGGTGCATCAAGAGTTAGAGATTTATTTGAAGAAGCTAAGAAAAATGCACCATGTATCATATTTATAGATGAAATAGATGCAGTAGGAAGACAAAGAGGCGCAGGACTTGGTGGAGGACATGATGAAAGAGAACAAACATTAAATCAATTATTAGTAGAAATGGATGGATTTGCTGAAAACGAAGGAGTAATTGTTTTAGCAGCAACAAACAGACCAGATGTATTAGATAAAGCATTATTAAGAGCAGGAAGATTTGATAGACAAAT
>CAUWFY010000044.1:0-9960 GCA_963558115.1 uncultured Clostridia bacterium | reverse complement strand
TGATATAAATGTTAAAGATTTTCTTTAATATTTATATCAACTGCTCCAGCAAAGCTGGAATAATTTATAAAAATTCATAGAAAAATGTGTCTAAAAACTTGACCTAAATCCAATTTATAACAAATTTTTTTAAAACGAAAAAAAGCATCTACTAAAATCTAGCAAATGTTTTTTTATATTGTGGTTGCGGGGGGAGGACTCGAACCTCCGACCTTCGGGTTATGAGTTCTGTCTTTCAGTATTTGTAATGTTTTGTAGCATTTTGTGATGCTCCGTAACCATTGAAACTAAAGTCTTTTTTGTTTAGTAACATTTTGTAATAACTTTTTTCGTTTAGTATTGTTAGTTGGTCAATAGTTGGTCGATGGTTGGTCAATTAGAAATGTTACTTTTAGTTCTGTATCACTTAATTAATTATTGCTATTTCAATTTACTGTGATAAGTATATCACTAGAAATAGCTATTTTCAATAGTTTTGAAATAATTTACCTAACCAGTCATAATCACTTTTTTGCTCCCCCCTTTTCTCAAAATTTAATTCATTCAAGAACAGTTTATAAGACGTTTATAAAATTTTCCCTAACCCCTTTCCGCTCAAAATAATTTAAAGGCTATAAGAGCCGTTTAAGGCTTAATCATTTCTAGCATATAAAGTAGCCACACCAAGTGCGGTTTGCTAATAGCGTTAGTAAACCGTAAATCTAATCATAAACCTCTGTAACCTAGTGATAGCAAGGAAAATAGAAAAATAGATTTTTATTCTTTTTTCTACCAAACACTTGTTTTATTATGTAAACTATGGTAAAATAAGTGTGGGAGGAAAGTTATGGAAGGTCAATATACAACAAGCTTTCAGCTATCTACAAAAAATAGAATAAAAGAAATAGAATTGCATAATTATTTATCACAATGGAAAAATAAACACAATCGAAATAGATATTATAAAAAAGAAGATTTTTGTTATGATGGTTTCATGTATAATACAGATTCTAATGCTCAAAACATATTATATATATTCGACTATAAGTATAATGACAGACAAAGTATTAATAGAATTTGGAAAATGCAAAGATTTATTTCAAAACATTGTTTAGATTATAATATAACCGTTGACTCCATTTCTTATTTAATCCTCAATAAAACAAATTCAAAATGTATTGATACAAAGGAGTATGTGAAAAACTTTGAAAAGCAAATTTTAGGAGAAATTGAACTCTTATCTCCAAGTATTATAGTATCTTGTGGTTGTTATAAGATAGTAAAAGAATTATTTAATAAGTATAACAAAAGTCGTCTTTTGTCTGCCATTAATCACATACCTATAATTGATATGTTACCCCCTACAATACAAGTATCAAGTAAATTGTATCAACTTCATTTTGAATATTTGTATTTTAGAAAGTTTGGTTGGAACATATAAGGGAGGTGAAAAAGAGTGGACTTCAAACAAAAACATATTATTGAAGATTTATATGATACAGGCATATTTGCGAATGCAGAATCTACACCAGAATATAAAGAATTAATTGCAAAATATAATAAATTTTATGATACCATTGAAAATGAAGACTTGAAAAAACAATTTGAAAAGTTAGAAGAAATAAAAAACAAGCTATATTCTATGAACGATAGAAATGTATTCAAAATTGGTTTCTCTGTTGCAACAAAATTATTAGTGGAAGCAATTAGTTGCGATGTTTAGAAAGTAAAAAGAATACTAATAGCTAGTATTCTTTGCTTTCTTCAATATATTTAATTAAATTGAAAATTATTTCTTTATCTTTTTCATTAAAAGATGATATACAGTCTATAATATGTTGTTCTTTTCTCTCTGGTTTATAGCTTAGCAGTCCTTTGAAAATATAATTCATGTCTACTTGTAAAATATTGCAGATTTCTATTAGTGCTGGTATGCTCATTCCAGATTTTCCTAATTCTACAAGACTAATATAATTTATAGATTTTCCTAGAGTTTCTGCAAAACTTTCTTGCGTGTACCCTTTTGATTTTCTGATATTTTTAATATTGTTTCCTACTATTTTAAGTATTTTATCTCTTTCATTCTCCATGTTTATACCCTCTTGTATAGTATAACAATGACGCTTGAAAAAATTAACACACTATTTTTGTGTTTTATTAAAGTAATACTTGAATAAATAACAATATTATATTATACTAAAAGTAAGATTAATTATAGGGGGAATTATATATGGGGAAAACAGAGAAATTAAATGAATTATTTGAAAAATGGAAAAAAGAACATGAAAAAGAACTCGATATAAGTGATAAAAATAATCAAAGTACAATTCCAAGCTTAAAGGTAAGCAAAGATAGTTTTACTTATGATGGGTTTGTTTTTGATGAAAAAGACAATACTGTTCTTTATATGTTAGCTGAAAGCAATTTAGAGGGAAAAATAAAAGATAATGAAACATTTTGGTTAAAATCAGTCTATAAAATAAGGAATAATAATCTAAAAATAACTAAAAGAATTGAACAAATGCAGGAATATCTTTGCAATAAAATTCCTGAATTATCAATGAAGGATATTTCGTATATGAATATCAATAAAAGAGGTGGGTTTGCAGAGTGTAACAAGCAAACACTATATAATTATTACAATAAATATAAAGAAAACATATTGAAAGAAATAGAAATAATAAATCCAAGTGTAATTGTTTTCTGTGCTGGAAATAAAACAATATATGATGATTTAAAGGAAAATGTAAATTGTAAATATATTATAGATATGTATCACCCAAGTTATCGATATTGGTCTATTGAAAAGTTTAAGGAAGAATTTGAAAAAGTATTAGAGAAATAAGGTTTTTGGGAGAATTTATATGAAGAATAAAACTGAAAAGATAAAAAGTAATGATGATTATAATTATGAAGGTATAGAATATATTACCAATGATGTTTTAAAGCCTTGTATAGATAATAAAAATAATTTTGACGATATATTTCAAAAAATAGATATTTTACACAAAGATTACCAGAGTCGTACATTTTTAAATGATTTTAGTGATTTTGATAATATATTTAAAAGTTATTTTTGCGGACTTCAAAAGAAAAATAAAGAAAAGTAATCTTATAAAATTTATATGAAAGGTGGAATTTGTAATGCAGGATACTATCATAGCTTATAAATTAAATCAAACTACTATAAATATGTTGGAGAATATAACTTCAAAAGTTAGCAAAGATATAAACATATACTATACAGATATTCCCGAAGATATTGTCGGAGTCCCTGCGTTTATGATATTTGCTGATTTAGAAAAAGAAACAGAAGAAAATAAAAAATATGTTATAAAATGTATAGATTTCATTAAAAACTATATAAATTGTATTATTGTTGACAAAATGACCTTTAATGATGAAGTAGAATTGGGAATAAGAATTAAAGATACATATATAAATTATAATACAGTTATGAAAACTGGAATAAAAGAACTAGATAAAATTATAAATATACAAGAACCTAATCTAATAATATTGAATGGAAAAGCAGGAACAGGAAAAACAACTTTAATAGAAAAAATATTGTATAATGTAGCAGTTGGTCAAAAATCAGATACACTATTTTTTAGCTTAGAAAATTCACAAGAAAAAATCATAACAGATATTTGGAAAAGTATAGCACATATAAAAAATTCAAAAATAACTAATACACAATTTACAAAGGAAGATTGTAAAAAACTGTCTATTGTAATTCCTAGATTATTAAATTCTCATATACTTATTGATGATACACCAGCAGTTACAACAGATTATATCGATAAACAAATTGAAAAGGCTAGTGCTATATATGATGTGAGATTTGTTGCTATTGATTATTTACAACTATTGAAAACACAAGAAAATGAGAAAGTACCACTAAAAGATAAAGCAACTAAAGTTTTAAAACATTTGAAAGAATTAACTTTTAAATATAATATAACCATTTTTATAAATTCATGTATTAGCAGTATTGCTCAAAATAATACAGAAGATAGCATAAAAGTATCAAATAACTATATTCGCAAAGATATTGTAGAATATGCTGATATAGTTTTAGCTTTAGATGATAATAAACAGATTTCAGTTGTTAAAAAATAAGAAAATAGGAGAAGTTAAAATGTTAGATACATATACATTTGAAAATTATATAGTAACTAAAAACAATGAATTTGCATATTCAGCAGCAAAAGCAGTTGTTAAACTCCCGGGAACAGCTTATAACCCACTATTCATATATGGAAAAAGTGGAATTGAAAAAACACATTTACTTTATGCTATAAAAAACGAAGTAATGAAAAATGAAAACATAAAAATATTATATGGTACATACGAAACATTTATTGCTAGTTATAAAGCTAATAAACTAAACTTAAAAAATACCTACAAAGGTTTAGATTTTCTTTTAATAGATAATTTTCAATTTTTTAGTGAAAAATATACAGTTCAAAATGAATTAATAACTATATTTAAACAGTTATTAAAAAATAATAAGCAAATTGTAATTTCAAGTGATGTGGAACTTAACAAACTAGACCTTTTAGAAGATTTAAAAACTCAAATAAATATGGGACTTTTTGCTGATATTTAAAATAAAATGAAAGGAAGGTGTTAGAATGGAAAATAGAACATTTGTAATAATAGTGTGAAATATGCTATGCATGTTAGATAAAAATAAGAAAAGAGGAGATGTAAGAAATGGAAAAAGATAATAAAATAAAAAATAAGAGAAATTTTATAATTATTGGAGGAATACTTGTAATAATATTTATAATAATAGCAATATATTTTATAAGTTCTAATAAAGGACAACTTGTAGTAAGTGAGGAACAAGAAAATGATATAAATTTAAATAGTAGTATTGTAAATGAAACATCAACAGATTATGACCAATCTGAAGTCCCTTATACAATAAATTGGTCCACAAAAGAAGGAGCTAAAGATATTTATAGATTATCACAGGTTGATTTAAATAGATTGGAACTTTCCCCATTACAACTAAATAAAGTTACGTTAGATAAATTTATTTATACATTAAATAATAATAGTGATGGATGTTTTTCATATTCTAAAACAACAGAAGATACAGGATTTTCTGGTATACCATATATAGATAATGATGAATTTGATGAATTAATAAATAAAACTATTCCTAAAGGAAAAGAAAATAAAATAGCTTATTATGTTCATTTACAAGGAGCATTACCAAGGTTTGATATTGAATTTTCATTAATTCACCCAGATTACTTAAATGTATATAAGCCTGATAAACAAACTTATATTATGGATACAGATACACAAGTAAGAAATTGGATAATTAAAGGCGTTAGATTTACAGGTACTAATGTTGAAAAAGAAGAAATTAAATTAAGAAAAACTAATCCTAGTAATTATTGCAAACTAGATGTTTTAGATGGTGTTGATTTGTTAGATAAATTTAAAGGAGAAACAATAGATGAAATCACTGATAGATATATAGATACAATAGAACATGCTATGAATTTAGTTTATACAGGCTATTCTTTTTCAGATGAAATGAATGAAGAATTGCATAATAGTATGAAATATTTATTGTTTGAAGAAAAAACTTTTGATAAAATTCCAGAAACTTTTTTCTATCAATCTGATGATTTTAACCTTGTATATTTTTATCAAGAATTTAAAAAACATCATTTAGTAATACAATAACAAATTAAAAGCGGTTACATTGCTAATCGCTTTTTCTTTATGCCTAGTTAAGTCTAGGAACAAAACACAGAGGTTTTATATATTTCTTTGGCAAGTTCTTCGCTTCTACATATAAAATGGAATATGAGGTTTTAAACAGTCAAACTAAAATATAAAAAATATCGATTAAAGAAAACAATACAAGTTATTAGTTCCTTATATATTTCTAATCAATTAAGGAAATAACAACTTGTCATTATTGTTATTTATTTTGTTTTAGTATATCTTCTCTAGTTAAATAATGTCTATTCCTTTTTTCTTTTTTATTAACTTTTTCTATTCTTTTATTATCTTTTTCTAATTCTTTTAATAATTCTGTTCTTAATTGTTTTTTAGTTATTTCTTTGTTTTTCCATTGCTCTTTTAATAGTCCATATCTGTCTATGTAAGTTTTATATTCCTTGTGATATTTACCACCTTCTTCCCCTTTCTCGTATTTTTGCCATCTACTATAAAATCTATTATATAAAGTATGGTGTAAGTTTTTAATACTTTCTATATTCTGACTTTTATTTTCTTGTTGACCTATCTCAAAACAATATCTTATTTTTCTACCTTTATACTTTGGGTCAATTCTTTTACAAAAAATTTCACTATTTTTGGTATCAGTTATAAAATATCTTCCACAATTTTTACATTTATGTATTTCTCTGTTATCTAAATATAAGTGATATTTAGTAACTGCATAAAGTTCTAATAAAGTTGTAACATAATATTCATATCTAAAAGGAATTGATTTTGGAGTTTTCAATTTTTCTCCATAATGATTTTCTGTAATTTCTTTATATTTTATTTGTACTCTTGGCAACTCTGTTTTAGAAGAATAAAAATTTTTGAAAATATCTATAACAAAATTGTTTTGTGCACATATTATATTAGTTTCAGATTTTATGTTTTCTATATCTGATATAAGTGAACTTATAAAAATAATAACAATATCGTATAAAAAATTATTACTATTTTCATCAGCACCATCTTTTAAATATTTTCGCATAATATTGTAAAAAGCATTTTTAGGTTGTTCAAATTGGTATTTGTATAAAATATTGTATTTTTCTGTTTTATATAGTTCACTACCTATATAAAAATATGTAGTTTGTAAGTCAACTATAAACTTATATATGCTATTATTAATAAAAACTGCATTGTTTCCTATTAATTTTTCTATATCTTTCATTAACATTTCTAAGTTATCTACAACAGCACTTGAAAATAAAAAATGTATATTAAGTTTTTTATTTGGTCTATTTTCTAAAATATCTATAATTAATGAATATTGTCCTGAAAAGCCTAGTTTTTCTTCTATATCTAATGAATATACTTCTTTTAGAAAATTATACATTAAATTATATTCTTTATCTTCACTTGATTTTATTTCTTTTATAATTTCCTTGTTACTGACAAGTTTATTTTCTTTAAACATATAATATTCTGCTTTTTCATTAATTTTACTATCTATTTTATAATATAGTTCTAACACAGAGTCTTTATTTAGTTTATCTAATCCATATTTCTTCTTTATTTCTATAACTTGATTATATAATTCTTCAAGTATTTTAGGGTGAATTTCTTTAATTCGTAATTTATATTCTTGAAACAATTTCTTTAAAGTATTACTAGCATTTAAAATGTTTACTATACTTGTTCCTATTATTGAGTCTGTTTTTCCTTTTCTCTTTTCTCCCCATAAGTCAGTAATTGTAATTTCCTTGTAATCTGTTTCTATATCTTTTGCAATTTCATTTAATGTAGGTGTATGTTTGTAAATTGTTTCTTTTCCACTCTTTGATTTTCCCATTTCAAAAACTATTTTACAATCTCTTTGTTTCTTTTTATAAAAAATATCTGAATAGTTTAAAAAATTTTCTTCCATATCTTACCTCCTATTTTTCTTATTATATCAGTAAATATATAGAATGTTAATAGTTACTTTTGAAATAATTTATATTTTTTATTCCGCTATTAAAACTATGATTTTATAATGATTATAGTGATAAACAAAAACCGCGGTCAATATCACAAAATAAGTTATTACTTCTGTAAAGATACTAGTTAATTATAGAAATAATAACTTGAAGTGATACACGGTGTTGTACTTTGAAATAATAATGCAAATATTCAACAAACAACACGGTGGAATAACAAAGGAGGAACTAGAAGTTATGACTAATAAAGACATAAAAGTAGAAAAAGTTAAATATAAGAAACCAAAACCAGAAGAAATGTGCAAAGTATATGACTTAGGAAATGGTGTAATAGAAATAGAAACTCCAAAAGTTAGAAATAAACCATACAAAAACCATTGCAGAAGAATTAACAAAAATGAAATGGTAACAGAAGATGGAGAAATTATAGAGATAAATCATTCTAATAATAGAGCAGAAAATATACAACTATTTCGTAAAGGTATAAAGTACACATACAGATTATTAATGACAAATTTTTCTGGTACAGATAGTGAAAAAATAGTAGTTCTGGTGTGTGAATTGAATAATGATAAAGAACTAAAAACTCTATACAAAGACTTTGGAAATTTTTATGGCAAACTAAAAAGAAGAATAAAGAAAGACTTAGCATATATCATTATAACTTTGTTCATAGATAAGGAAAAAGTGATATATGAGTTATGGGTAAAAACATTAGATAATTCCCCATTGGTTATAGAAAATGAAATGTTGCAGAATATATGGAATTATGGAATAGCTTATACTAGCAACATTACAGATATTAGATACCAAGCTAATTATATGGAATATACAAATGGTTTAAAGTATTACCCAGCATATTGTAAATTTTATAGAAAATCAAAAGCAGGAATTACAAAACCTAAACATAAAATAGTTCCGCACGCGGAAGCAATGACATTAGTTAAATCAAAAAATATGGAAATGACCTACGGTAATACAAAAATAGTAACTAAAACAACTGAAAATGGTATTGAATATGCTGTAAACTCTATAACTTATGAGGTTTATATAGATAAAAAATATGTAAAGAAAAGAGGAGAAAAAACAATGCAAGACTATACAAGTAAAAACAAAAAGAAAGCAACTGAAATATTAGAAAAAATAGAAAAATCATCTAATTATCAAGATGTTGCTGACTGGATAAAATTAGAATATGTTGCAAAAGACTTGAACTGGTTATTAGTAAAAACTAATACAATGACCGAATATGGTTCAGATGTAGAAGAGGTGCAAGAATTACTAAATGCTAATATTAGTAAAACTATTGCTAATATCACTACACATAATAATTTCAATTTATATGAAACATCTTCTTTTAAAGCAATAAAACTAATGACAGATACATTTGAATATATAAAAAAAATATTTAGACAAGTTCAATGGACTGAAAGAGATAAACAGAAAATAGATAATATGTTTGACTTAGCAATTAGTATGATAAAAAGTACAGACATTTATATTGAGAGTCAAACTCCAAAAAATATATAAGAAGATTAGAAAGGTGGTGGTAACTATGCCAAAAGATAATGAAGAAATAATAAAACATTATCAACAACATATTACAGAAATAGAAGAACTAATTGACAAAGTTGATAATGATAAAGTTTTGAGCAGACATCAAAGGACTAGACTTATAACTTTCTTAGAAAAAGCAACCTATCATTGTAAAGGTATGATAAGTACATTAGATGGTAGTTATCATAAGGAATAGAAAGGAGATTTTGAGTATGAAAAATAATGAAATTTTATCATATAGTTTTGGCACTAAATACGCATATATGCCAAAAGATGTTAAACATACATTGAATCAAATGTATAATGACAGGTTAAAAACAAAAAGGAAGAAAAGAAAAGTTTTTAATAAAAGAAAAAGAAGGCACAAAGATTTTACTAATCATATACATAATATGAAAAGTAGTTATGGAAAAAGGAATATTAGAGATACAAAGGAAGAAAAATAATAAACTAAATTAATATGAAAGGTGGTGATTTACAATGAAAACTAAGAGAGAACTTGCAATAAGTAGCAGTATTAGACAATTACATATTATGCAGGAAGAATTTATGTCTAATAAAAATTTAGACTTAGACAGTAGAATAAATGTTGTTAAATACTTAGAAGAAGTAAAAAATAACATTACTACTGTACTAAATAATAATACTGAAACAGAAAAAGTTGCAAGTAATTAATTATAATATATGGTTATAGGTGAAGATTAGATTTCTTCCCTATACCTTTAATAATGCAGTAATAAACGAAGTAATA
>CAUWFY010000043.1:0-10168 GCA_963558115.1 uncultured Clostridia bacterium | reverse complement strand
TGGATAAAAATTGGAATAAGCGTTATAGAGACAACATGGAAAAAATGAAAAGTGGAGATATCTATGAAATAGCAGATGTTGTTAGAAATTTAAGTTTTAAACAAAAAGAAAAAGGACTTTCAACAGGAGAAAAGAAAATGCTAAATAATGCAAAACAAATTTTAGTAAGTGAGTTAGTTTTAGCAGAACATGCAAGTCAAGAAGAAGTAGAACAATTAGTTGAAAATAAAATAAATACATCTTTTAGAATGTTTAGAGCTGAGAATATAGAGCAAGAAAGTGTTGTTAATAAATTTATACCATTTGATAGTACGGGAACTGATGATAATTAAATTTCAGATAAAAAAGAAAAATAAATATAAAAATATTTATTTTTCTTTTTTATTTTATTGATTTTATAAAAGCAAAATGATATATTTATGAATAATATAAATTTATTAAAGATAGGTGGTAAACATATGAAAAAAATTAATTACAAAAATAAGAAAGGAATAACAATTATTGCATTAACTATAACAATAATTGTATTATTAATTTTAGCAGGAGTTTCCATATCGATGTTAGTCGGAGACAATAAAGTGCTAAACAAAAGTGAAGAATCAAAAAAAGAGACAGAAATTATGCAATATCAAGATAAATTAGAGGTTTTAAAACAATTTGAACATATGAATAATTATACAGATAATATAGAAGGATTTTTAAATAATTATATTCAAGTAGTTGAAAAAGATGCAATGTTTAATTCTAATAAAGGTATAATTCCAGATGTTGAAAATGGAATAGTTACAGTAATAACAAAAGAAGGATATAAATTTGAAGTTTCTTTTGATGATGTTATATATGTAGGAGATGAGAATGATAGCGATAGTGATATAAATATAAATGATGTAAGAATTACAATAGTAACAAATCCAACAGATTGGACAAATCAAAAGGTAAAAGTAAAAATTTTAGCCAATACAAATAAATTAATAAAACAATATAGTATAGATGGAGGTACTAATTGGAAAAAATATGAGCAGGATATTGAAATTCAAGATAATGGAGTTGTAATACAAGCAAGAGCTATAAATAATAATAATGAAATTACAAAAATAATAACAAAAAAAATAGATAATATAGATAGATTAGCACCTAATAGCTTTACAATAAAAACAACGAATACATCAAATTCCATAACTGTTGAAGGAACTACAACAGACAAAGAAGCAACAACAAAAGATGGTAAAAGTGATATAAGAGGGTATAAATTTAGTAAAGATAATGGAGCTAGTTGGACTGATATAAAAACAGAAGGAAAATATACTTTTGAAGACTTAAAATTAGGATCAACCTATCATATAAAAGTAAAAGCAATTGATAATGCAGGAAATGAGATAGAAACAAGTACAAAAGATGTAACGGTAAAATAGCAAGAATACACTTTAACCGTGAATCCAAATGGAGGAACGTGGAATAATACAAAAGAAAATACTATAATTAAACAAGATGGAGGAACAACAAAAGAAATAGCAAATCCAATACCACCAGATGGACATGCTATAACTTTTAATGGAAATGGAGGAAGTAATCCAGCAACACAAATACAAAAAAAGACATTTACAAAATGGACAAAGGGTGGAGCTGGATATTTAAGTGGAACAACTTATAAATTTGGAATAGGAAATGGAGTATTAACTGCAAACTATATAGATAATAGTATGACTTTGCCGTCATCCACAAGAGAAGGATATACATTTGAAGGGTGGTATGATGCAGCAAATGGTGGAAATAAAATAGGAAATGCAGGAGAGGAATATACACCAACTGAAGCCAAAACATTATATGCACATTGGACAGTAAATAGTTATACCTTAACAGTAAATCCAAATGGAGGAACATGGAATGGAACAACATCAAGTAGTACATTTACACAAAACTATGGTTCAACAAAAACAATAGCAAATCCAACAGCTCCTGCAGGCTACAAGGTAACCTTTAATGGAATGGGAGGAAGCACTCCAGCAGCAATAACATCTACTAAGTCATTTGCGGGATGGACAAAGAAGGGTAGTGGAAGTTTAACTGGAACAACATATACATATGGAGAAGGAAATGGTACATTAACAGCAAACTATAAAAATAACTCAATAAAATTACCAACACCTACAAAAACAGACTATAAATTTAATGGTTGGTATGATGCAGCAAATGGAGGAAATAAAATAGGAGATGCAGGAGCAGTATATACTCCAACAAAAGCAATAACTTTATATGCTAGATGGACTATAATAGCTAATTATAAAATTGGTACAACGTATTATAATGATCTTTCAGTAGCAATGAAAAAGGCATCAGAATTAAAAGGAACAATAGAAGTTTTAACAAATGTTTATAACGACACTACTGTATCAGCAGAAGCAACTAATACAGTTACATTAAATTTAAATGGATACAAACTTCAAAGAAAAAATTGGATAGGTAACTCAGCTGGAACATTAACAATAAAAGGTCCGGGAACAATAGATTGTATTCGTACTGAATTTGGATATGCTATATATGAAACAGGAGGAAATCTAACGATTGATGGTAATGTAACAGTTATATCTACAAAAGCAGCTGTACAAGCTAAAGCGGGTGCTTTAAACATTACTGGAGGACATTATTGGGCTAAGTCGGGTGATGCCATTGTTTATGGAGAAGATGCAAAAGATACAGCAGACTACAATGTTAAGATTAGTAATGTTTATGCATTAGCGGAAAAGAGAAATACATATGCTTTACATGTTGGAAAACCAGATAATCGTGAAGGAGACTATAAAGTTTTGTTAAGAAATGTTAACATGGGAAATGCAATTTTAAATGCTACAGAAAATGATATTCCAGATGATAACAGAGGAACTGGTGCTAAAGCAGCAATACTTAGTGAAAATAGTAATTTCTTTTGGATAGATGGCGAATCAGAGATTTCTAGTGGACCTAATGGAGGACACACTATTGTTAAAAATAATTTAGGACTTATTAAAATTACAGAGTCTAGTTCTTTATATGCTACAAATGAAAAAAATCCAAAAGTTTGTGTATATGTACGAGTAGCTGTACCACCTGATGAGAAGAAAACTCCTATAGTTAATTTTGACTCACCAAACGGAATATTTTTTGCTACAGGGGAATATGTAGCTACTACAGCTGAGGGGGTATCAAGCGATTTTAGAGCAAATAATGGTATATTTGCTTCTGCAAATAAAGCGACTAAGCTTTATAGTATTGGCGATGATAAAAAAATAGGAGATTCTAGTAAGACTGTAACGAAAAATCAAGATTATCAATATCTAGATAGAGATAAAATATTTACACCACTAAGCAAAAAAATGAATGTAGTTAAATATGTAAATGGAGCTGCAAGAAATCCAGAAGAATAAGTTTATAAGTCCAAAAGTATGAGTATTAGCTATTTTATATACATTAGCCCATTAAGAATTAATAAATATTAGGAGAATTTGAAATGAAAAAAAATATAAAATATAAATTTATAGGAATAATATGTTTTATAACCTGCATAATTATTATAGTTATATTTTTGATTAAAATTGGTGATAAATTTGATAAGACAAATAAGCAGGTTAATAGCATTAATAAAGAAATTAGTTCAACAAATGATATTGTAGATGATGCAAGAAAAGTAATAAAAAGTACAAATGAAAAACCAATAGAAAAAGAAAAGATAGAAGTAAGTTGTATTGATATACTAAATCAAGAAGGAAATTTGCATGTAACAACAACTTTAAAAAACAATTCAAATGAAAAAATAGAAGGACTTTATATAAGAATAAAATTATTAGATAAAAAAGGAAAAACATTAGTAGAGATTGTAGAAAATTCAGAAGAAACAATAGATAAAAACTGTGAATATAGTTTTTATGGTGTAATTAATCAATTTCCTAATATGGGTGATATTGAAAAAGCAGAGATATCTGAACTTAGAAAAAATAGTATACAAAAGGATATAAAAAAATCAATAGAAGGAATACAAGAAAAATTTTTAGAATGAAGTATGAAAAAATTAATAAAATGACAATATTATAGAAATATGAGTAGAGAAAAATTCATTAAAAATTATTCTCTACTCAATTTACTATTTTAAAATTTTTTCTATATAATAAGAAATTTATTTAGAAATAAACTAAAAATGTTTAAGTTTAGTTTTTGCGATTAGTCTTATAAAGAAAAAATACAAAAAAATAAAAATAAAAATTTTCAAAATAAAATCAAACAAAAAAGGTAAAAAATTAAAAGTAAATACTGAACATATCAAATAAGAAATAATACAACCTAAAACAGGAAGTATAATATATTCCAAAACATTAATAGAATATTTAATCCTTTTTCGCAGTTGAACACTACTAATAGTGAAATTAACTAATTCACTAATAAAAATACTTAATATATAGCCAGCCATACCAATTTTAGGAACTATAAAATATATAATTAATATAGTTATAACTAAATCAATTATATTACAAAACATAACACTAACTTGTTCATTTATACCTTTCAAAATATTATCAATAATATTGTCTATGTAAATAAAGAAAACTAAAGGCGAAAGAACCTTCAACCATTTTGCTATTTCAATATTTTGATAAATAACTAGACTTAGTTCATTAGCAAAAAAGAAAATTATACCAGCTATACATATGGAAAATAAACAAGTATTCTTAAAAATAGTATTGCAAACAGTATTCATTCTATTATAATTTTTTCCAGCAAGTAATCTAGAAAATTCAGGAACTAGAAGTCCACTAAAAGAAAAAATAAATACATTTGCAAACATTAAAATTGGCATAACCATACCACTAATTAAACCATATTGTGACACAGACATTGCATATGTAAGACCAGACATTGAAAGTCTAATAGGTATAAGAAATTGCTTAAGAGAAGAAAGACCAGACTTTATACAAGAGGTTATTGCAATTGGAAAGGAAATTTTAAAAATCTTTCTTTTCATTTGTATAGGCAAACTTCTCTTATTAATATATTTTTTTCTATCAATTAAATAAAAAATAATATTTAATGAAAAAGAAAAAATTTCAGATATAACATCAGCAACAATTAAAGAAATACAAATTGCTTCAATTCCTTTTTCTAAATTAAAATGTAACAAAATTATAGTAGCAATAATTTTAGTAGTGGTTTCTAAAATTTGAGATATAGCCGATTTATATGATTTTCCCACTGAGGAAAAATATCCACCAATAACAGAAGAGATAGAAATTAAAGGTAAACCTAAAGCTATTGCATAGATAGGTAGAGGAGATACTGAATTATTAAGCCAATAATATGAAACAAAAGGTGCAAAAACCACAATAAGTATTGAAGCTAAAATTCCTAAAATTAAAGCAAAAATAATACAAGTTTTTACAACTTTTAATCCATTAATATAATTTGACTTCTCAAATTCTTCAGAAACAAGGCAAGTACAAGCAGTTCCTATACCAGAAGTAGCAACAGTTATAGCAAACATATAAATAGACATTATAAGGCTAAAGATACCTAAAGTTTCAGAACCTACTTGATTTGCAACATATATATTAAAAATTAGACCAATACCTCGCATTAAAAGAGATGTACTGGTTAATATAAGACCATTAATTAAAAATAATTTTGCTCTTCTCAAAATATCACCATTTAATAATATTTTAGAGGATACAAAATATGAGTAAATGAAGATATTTTAGAAAGGAATTTATTAAGAAAAAAAGAGGCAAAGATATAAGTAATGAAAAGATATATATGATGTGACTATTTTGGAATTGTCCATATGCTTGTAGTAACACAAGAACTATCAACACTAGCAAGGATACGAATATCATTGCCAGTATTATTTTTGAATTTAAAATCATAGCTACCATAAGCAACAGCAGCATCTTTATCTTTTTTCACATAGGGAACTTTATTACTGTGAGGATGACGTTCTATAATTTCTAAGTTAGGAACAGCCATAACAGCATTATATAAAGTACTACTTATTTGACAATTTCCACCACCATATCCTTTTTTCTTATTCCCTTTATTATCAAAAATATCAGCTTTTTGATATCCTTTATTACTAGTTGCAGGCCCTACAGTAGAACAGAAGGAAAAAATTTCACCACTTTTAACAACAGTACCACTTAAAGCAGAACAAGTTATTTGAATATTATTTTGCCTTTCACTATCTTTTGAATAAAGTGTTGTAGAAAAAGTAGAAATTTCTGTTTCCTTTGATTCGGCATTTTTAGGTGAATTATTAGAATCATTATTACTTGAATTATTAGAAGAATTATTATTTGAAGTATCATTATTGTAAGAATTATTATTAGTAGAATTTAAGTTATTTTCATTTTTGTTTGATTCATTATTAGAAGTAGAAGTTTTATCAGCTTGATATTGAGAATTATAAGAATTTGCATTTTTAAAATAAAAATAAAATCCTAAACTAATTAAACTAATTAAAGTAATAAAAAAATATATAATGTTTTTTTTATGCATAAAAAGTCTCATTCCTTTCTTGTATTGAACTAAAGATACACAGAGATATTAATTATTAATATTATGGGCAAATTTTAGTAAAATATTAAATTTTATTAAAATTTGATAATATTTTTTATGAATTAGAAAAAAACAAGTATAGAAGATTATGAATTTTAAAAATTTCCTCAAAATGTTGTAATTTTTTTAAATATTGTTATAATTATATATGGACAATTTTTACGAAAGGAAGGATTTTTATGTTAAAGAAAGTAGCAATATTAGCAAATGGAGGAGATGTATCAGGATTTAATGCTGTAATAAGAGCAATAGTAAAAACAGCAGAAAATCATGGTATAGAATGTTATGGAATAATAGATGGATATAATGGACTATTAAAAAAAGACTTTGAATTACTATCAACAGCAGGAGATGGAGATGCAAAAGGAATATTACCAAAAGGTGGTTCAATAATAGGTTCATCAACAAATGCAAATGTATTTAACTATAAAGTAATAGATGAAGAAGGAAATGTAGAATATAAAGACCTATCAGATATATGTGTACAAAACATTAAAGAAGCAGGATTTGACTGTATCTTCACATTAGGAGGAGACGGAACACAAAAATCAGCAAGAGACTTCTCAACAAAAGGAGTCAATGTAATAGGAGTACCAAAAACAATAGACAATGATGTAGCATGTACAGAAATAACATTTGGATATAACACAGCAGTATCAGTAGCCATGGAAGCAATAGATAGACTTCATACAACAGGAGAAACACACCATAGAATAATGGTATTAGAAGTAATGGGAAGATATGCAGGATGGATTGCACTAGAATCAGCAATAGCAGGAGGAGCAGATGTGGCATTAATTCCAGAAATACCATATGACATAGAAAGTGTTGCAAGAAAAATAGAAAACAGAAAGAAAAGAGGAAAAAGCTTTAGTGTAGTAGTAGTAGCAGAAGGAGCAAAACCAAAAGACGGAGAAATAACAATAGCAGGAACAAGAGACAACGGAGCAGGAGTTGACAACACAAAACTAGGAGGAGTAGGAGAAATAGTAGCAAAACAACTAGAACAACTAACAGGACTAGAAGCAAGAAATACAACACTAGGATATATGCAAAGAGGAGGAACACCAACAGCATATGACAGAGTACTATCAACAAAATACGGAGTAAAAGCAATGCAACTAGCACTAGAAGGAAAATTTGGAACAATAGCAGTCCTAAAAAACGGAAAAGTAGACTCAGCAACACTAGAAGAAGTAGTAGGTAACAACACAAAAATAGGCGCAGTATCAGGAAACACAGCAGAAAGCAACATAAGAAAAGTAACCATGGACCACGACCTAGTAATAACAGCAAGAAATATAGGAATTAATTTAGGCGATTAGTAAAAAATAAAAAATCACAAAAAATAATAACAACAAATAACAAAAACACTAATAAAGTAACTTTAAAACAGTATATAATAAATAATTTTTACAAAGTTTAAAACTAAAATTAATTACAAAAAATACACAAAACTCCAAAACATAATACTAAATACAAATCAAATAGAAAACTAAAAAAATAAAAAAGCAAATCAAAAATTGCTATAAAATAGCAATAAAAAACAAAAAATAGTAGAGTAGTTAAAAGCCAAATATATAAAAAATTTAAGGTTTATGTGCGACTGGAATAATTTTAGAAGTTCTTTGCAAAAATTTTGGGTAATGTTCGTGTGGTCACTTTATTTTAAAAGTGACCAGCACAGAAAGGGCACCAAAAATTTTGCATAGAACTTCTTAAATTATGAAAGAAGCCATAAACCTTAAATTTTTTATATATTTGGCTTTTAACGATCCCAACATTATCCTTAAATTACTACACATATTTCTTGTCAATTATTACAATTATATTACATTTCCCAAAAATATTGTTATCCCCAAAAAATATTGCTATAATCAAAATATATAATATAAATACGAAGGAGGAATCGTTATGTTAAAATCAAACGTAGCATGGAGCACAAATAAAGACAGTTATACACAAGGAAAGGAATCTGCACAAAAAGCAGTAGTAGACCTAATCCAAACAAAAGTAGCATTCTTATACACATCAGTAGACTGTAACATAGAAAAAGTATTAGAAGGAGCAAAATCAGAACTAGGAACAGCACCAATAATAGGATGTACATCAAGTGGAGGAATAATCACACCAGGAGGATTTATAACATCAGAAAACGGATTCACAGGAATAATGGGAATAGGAGACCCTAATATGGCAGTTGGAGTAGCAGGAGCTCCAAGAGGCGAAGACCCAAGAGAAACAGCAAGAAAAGTAGCAAAAGAAGCAATGGCAAAAGTAGGAACAGACAAAGCACCAAGTTACTATTACATGGTAGCATCACCAGGAGAAGAAGAACAATATGTAAAAGGAATAGCAGATGTAATAGGAGAAATTCCATTCTCAGGAGGAAGTGCAGCAGATAACACAGTGGAAGGAAAATGGAAAATCTTCACAAATGACCAAATTTTTTCTGATGGTGTTGCAGTAGCATTTTTCTATACAAACACACCAATTGAAAATGAATTCACAGGAGCATACCATGAAACAACAAATTCAGGAATAATCACAAAATTAAAAGGAAAAAGAACATTAGTAGAAATAGATGGAGTACCAGCAATCAAAAAATACGCAGAATGGACAGGAAAAAAAGAAAAAGACTTAATGGGAAATAATTTATTAGCAGCAACAATCACAGAACCATTAGGAGTAAAAGATAGATTAGGAGATTTAATAGCAATTCGTCACCCTATGTTTGGAAACGAAGATGGTTCAATGAATATAGGAAATGATATGGCTGTAAATACTGCTATAATTCAAATGCAAGGAAGTGTTGATGAATTAATAGAAGGTGCAGCTAAAACAGCAAAAAAATTACAAAAAAGATTACCAGGTAAAGCAGGAGCATATTTATTTATCCATTGTGGAGGAAGAAAATTAGCAATAGGAGATAGAATAGGAGAAGTATCAGATGCAATTAAAAAAGTAGTAGGAGATACACCATTTATAATGGCATTTACTTTTGGAGAATATGGAGATACAGACCATGCTGGAAATACTTGTGGAGGACTAATGCTTTCAGATACAGCATTTTGTGAATGAAGAAATGGGGAAAAACCACAAAATGATGAAACAAATTATGAATGTACTATAACAAAATATAAAGATGGAGAAGTTATGGTATGTAAAAATATAAATTCAAGTAAAAGGGAGGAAGCAACTATGAAAAACTTAATTGGTTATGAATGGAAAGAAGCGTCTAACGGAGCAAAAATTGAAGTAGTAAATCCTGCAACACAAGAATTGATAGAAACAGTACCAAATGTAACAGAAGAAGATGTAAATGAAGCAGTAAAAGTTGCAATTCAAGAACAAAAGAAATGGGAAAAAGTTTCTATATATGAAAGAGCAGAGATATTATATAAATTTGTTGATTTGGTAGAAGAAAACAAAGAAAGATTAGCTAGTTTATTATCTAATGAAACAGGTAAACCTATAAAAGAAGCAAGAGGAGAAATAGCAAATGTCAGAATAGGAGTAAGAGGATTTGTAGAAAGAGCAAAACATTTATATGGAGAAAGCATACCAGCAGGAACAGAAGCTGGACAAGAAAAAA
>CAUWFY010000042.1:0-10216 GCA_963558115.1 uncultured Clostridia bacterium | reverse complement strand
CCAAATCTTAAGCTCAGTTAAAGGATAAATAAAAATAGGAGGTGTAAAAATGACAAAGGAAAGAAAACAAGAAATAATTAACACATATAAAAGAGAAGAAAATGATACTGGTTCTCCAGAAGTACAAATAGCTCTTTTAACAGAAAGAATCAATGAATTAACAGAACACTTAAAAGTTCACAAAAAAGACAACCACTCAAGAAGAGGACTTTTAAAAATGGCTGGTAAAAGAAGAAACTTATTAAACTATGTTGCTAAAAAAGATATTAATAGATATAGAACAATAGTTGAAAAATTAGGATTAAGAAAATAATTAAAAATAAAGGCCCAGAGCTTATTTTAGCATGGGCTTTTATGAGATTATAGCAAATTTAAAATTAGGAAGTAGCTTGTATAATGTATTATAAAAAATATAGTATTAATAAAATTATAATTAAAGTTTATGCAATATCTAAAATAATAAAAAGTAACCAATAAATATATTATTAAAACAAAGCTATAATAAAATTAAAAATATATTAAATAAATTATGAATTTATAATATATTATAGAGGTTACAATCTAAATTAAATTTGCTAGAATTAAAAATTTGGTGAAAAATAATTTTAGGAGGTAAATTTTATGTTTAAAACTTATGAAACAGAATTAGCAGGAAGAAAACTTGTTTTTGAAACAGGTAAAATGGCAGGACTAGCTAATGGAAGTGTATTAGTTAGATATGGAGATACAGTTGTTATTGTTAATGTAACAGCATCAAAAGAACCAAGGGATGGAATAGACTTTTTTCCTTTATCAGTAGATTATGAAGAAAAATTATATTCAGTAGGTAAAATACCAGGAAGCTTTATAAAAAGAGAAGGAAAACCTAGTGACAAAGCAATATTAACATCAAGAGCAATAGATAGACCATTAAGACCACTATTCCCAAAAGATTTTAGAAATGATGTAGTAGTTGTTGCAACAGTATTGTGTGTTGACCAAGACAATTCACCAGAAGTAGCAGCAATGATTGGAGCTTCAGCAGCATTATCAATTTCTGATATTCCATTTGGAGGACCAACAGCAGCAGTAAATGTAGGACTAGTTGATGGAGAAATTATAATAAATCCAACAGAGAAACAAAGAGAAAAAAGTGATTTAACATTAACAGTTGCAGGAACAGAAGAAAAAATTGCTATGATAGAAGCAGGAGCAAATGAAGTTCCAGATGATATAATGTTAAAAGCAATAAAAGAAGGACATAAAGAAATAAAGAAAATATGTAAGTTTATTGCTAGCATGAAAGAAGAAATAGGAAAAACAAAATTTGAATATAAATCTTTTGAAGTAGATAAAGAAGTATATGACTTCATAGAAGAGAATTTCAAAGAAGAAATGACTGAAAAAGTTCAAGAAGAAGATAAAGAAACAAGAGATAATAATATTGCAGAATTATCTGAAAAAATCGCAAAAACTTATGAAGAAAAATTTGGGCTAGATGCTTTAGAAGAACATAAATCAGATATAGGAGAAGCAATTTATAAATTAGAGAAAAAATGTGTAAGACATTTAATATTTAATGAGCATAAAAGAGTAGACGGAAGAAAACTTGATGAAATAAGACCATTATCATGTGAAGTTGGGTTATTGCCTCGTACACATGGAAGTGCATTATTTACAAGAGGACAAACTCAAGTATTATCTGTTGCAACATTAGGAATGGCTAGTGAAGAACAAGTATTAGATGGAATTGATACAGAAGAATCTAAAAGATATATGCACCACTATAACTTCCCTAGTTATAGTGTAGGAGAAGCAAGACCATCAAGAGGACCTGGAAGAAGAGAAATAGGACATGGAGCATTAGCAGAAAAAGCATTAGTTCCAGTAATTCCATCAAAAGAAGAATTCCCATATGCAATAAGAGTTGTATCAGAAGTATTATCTTCAAATGGTTCAACATCACAAGCAAGTATATGTGGAAGTACATTAGCATTAATGGATGCAGGTGTACCAATAAAAAGGCCAGTAGCAGGAATTTCAACAGGATTAGTAACAAACCCAGAAGATGACAAAGATTATGTTATGCTAGTTGATATACAAGGATTAGAAGACTTCTTTGGAGATATGGACTTTAAAGTAGGAGGAACAGAAAAAGGAATAACTGCTATACAAGTAGATATAAAAGTAGATGGATTATCATATGATATAATAAAAGAAGCATTTGAAAGAACAAGAATTGCAAGAAAACATATATTAGAAGATGTAATGTTACCAGTAATAGATAAGCCAAGAGCTGAAATTTCAGAATATGCACCAAGAATTGTTGGAACACAAATAAAAGTTGAAAAAATAAAAGATGTAATAGGACCTGGAGGAAAAGTTATCAATAAGATAATTGAAGAAACAGGAGTAAAAATTGATATAGAAGAAGATGGACAAGTATTTATCTATTCAAATGATAGTGAAAAAGCAGAACAAGCATTAGAAATGATAGAAGACATCGTAAGAGAAGTAGAAGTAAATGGAATTTACTATGGAGAAGTAGTTAGAATAATGAACTTCGGAGCTTTTGTAGACTTAGGATGTGGAGGAAAAGAAGGACTACTACACATTTCTCAAATATCAAAAGAAAGAATAAAAAATGTAGAAGATGTTCTACATGTTGGAGATAAAGTAACTGTTAGAGTTACAGAAATAGATGAACAAGGTAGAATAAATTTGACAATGAAAGATTTAGTAGAACCAAAAACAGAAGAATAAATAAAATGATAATAAAACTCTAAAGGCAATAACTTTAGAGTTTTAATTACTAATATTTGAACTTTTTAATTGCAATAAAAATATGAATGGAGGAACTAAAAAGTGAAATATATAAATAGTATTTCTATATACCTTAACAAAATCTTAGGAATAGATACAGAATACATAAAACTAACAATATTAACAATAATAGTATTATTAATTTTTGGAATATTAAAATTAATAGTAAGAAAAGTATATAGTAAATTACCAATGAATGATAAGAAAAAATATTTTAGAAACAGAAAAATAAAAATAATATTAACAATTATGTCTTTAATAATAATTATTTTAATATGGGGAGAAAAAATTCAAGGAATTATTACATTAATAAGCTTTGTATCAGCTGGTTTAACAATTGCAATAAGAGAAATGATTTTTAACTTTTTTTCAGGAATATATATCAATTTCAGGAAACCATTTGAAGTAGAAGATAGAATAGAAATTGATGGTATAAAAGGTGATGTTATAAATATGCATGCATTAGGTTTTGAAATGTTAGAAATTGGAGAAAGAGTAAATGCAGAACAAAGTACAGGAAGAATTGTTCATGTACCTAATTCATATATATTTACAAAGACCTTAAAAAATTACACGAAAGTATTTAAATACATATGGAATGAAATGAAAGTTAATATAGAAATGGATGCAGATATAGAAAAAACAAAAGAAATTATATATGATATATTACATAATAATGAAGTGCTTAAAGAAATACCAAAGAAAACTGAAGATGCAGTAGAAGAAGAAATATTTGAATATAGAATTTATTATAATTATTTAGAACCAATTATTTATACCCAAATAGTAGGTGGGCATATAGAATTAAATTTAAGATATTTAGTTCATCCTAAAAAAGCAAGAGATGTTGAAGAAGAAATAAATGAGAAGATACTTGATGAATATAGGAAAGGAAATATAAAATTATATATAAAAGATTAGAGATTAAGTAAAATAATATAGAGAATATGTAATAAAAACGTAATATTAAAAATGATAAAAGCTATTGTATTTTACTTTTTTTTATGATAAATTGAAGAAAAAAGAAAATATAAAAAAGGAAAAAAGAAGTGTATACAATTGAAGAATTTGATAAAGAAAAAGTTAGAGTTTTAAAATATATTTTATACAAAAAAAGAAGTGAAAATGAAATAAGAAATAAATTTTCAAAATCGATAGAAGAAAATTTACTAGAAGATATCATACAATATCTAAAAGAAGCAAAATATATAGATGACAAAGAATATATTGAAAAGACAATAAACAATTTCAAAGCGTTAAAAAACTTATCAATAAGAGAAATAAAATACAAGCTAATGAGCAAAGGAATAAGTAAAAGTGATATTGATGAATATATGTACGAAAACAGGGAAGAAATGGAAGAATATGAAATAAAATCTGCTAATAATATTTTCTATAAAAAATCACCATCAATGGAAAATGAAGATATAAAACAATATTTATTAAAAAAAGGATATAAATCAGAAAATATAAATAAAGCAATGGAAGAATAGAATGATAGCCAAAGGGAGAAAAAAAGATGTCAATATTAACATTAGAAACAAAAAAATATGCTATAAAAATAGAAAATTTTGAAGGACCTCTTGATTTATTATGTCATTTAATTGAAAAAAATAAAATGAATATATATGACATAAACTTAAGTGAAATAACAGAGCAATATTTAGAATATTTAAAACAAATGGAAAGCATGGATTTAGAAATAGCAAGTGAATTTTTAGTAATGGCATCTACATTATTATTTCTAAAATCAAAAAAATTGTTGCCAAAACAAGAAGAGGAAGAAGAGGAATTAACAGAAGAAGAACTTATAAGAAGAATAATAGAATATAAGAAATTCAAGGAAATAAGTAAAACATTAAAAGAGCAATATTTAGAGAACTCTAATAGATACTACAAAAATCAAGAAGAAATAGAATTGCCAAAACAAAAAATAGAAAAAAAATATGATAACTTAGTAATACCAACAATATATAAAAATTTAATTGAAAGAAATAGTCAAAAAATAAATCAAAATGCTAAAAATATAGAAAAAATCGCAATAACGGATAATTATACAGTAGCAAGTAAAGTAAAAGAAATGTATAAAATTTTAGTAAAACAAAAAAAATTTGTTTTTAATAAATTTTATTCCTTAAAAAAGCGTAATAAGCAAGAAGTTGTAACAGCTTTTAGTGGATTATTAGAAATGTCTAGAAGAAATAAAGTTGAGACAAAACAAGAAGAACTTTTTGGTGATATAAATGTAGAATTAAATAAAAATGCAAAATAATATTGACATGATATATTTAAAAATATACAATAAAAATCAAAAGATAAAAGGAGGAAAATATGAAAAAAAGTACAAAAGGAATAACAATGATAGCACTCGTAATCACAATAGTAGTGTTATTAATATTAGCAGGAATTTCAATAGTAGCAATAACAGGAGAGAATGGAATAACAAAAAAAAGCAATGAAGCAAAAATAGAAACAGAAATATCACAATATAAAGAGCAATTAGATGTGATAAAACATGAAGAATATACTAATGATGGATATACAGTAAATATAGATGCTTTTTTAGATAAATATGCAGAAGCAGTAAAAGAAGATAAAATGTTTAAAGATGCTAAAGAAGTAACTGCTGATCATGTAAATAAGTTTGTAATTGTAGTAACTAAAGAGGGATATAGGTTTGAAATAACAATAGAAGATATAACATATGTAGGAAATGATAATGACGAGAACTCAGAAATAGACATGAGTAAAGTAAAAATAACTATAACGACTACACCAACAATTTGGACTAATGAAAAAGTGAAAGTGAGAGTATTAGCAAATACATCAAAAGTAACAAAGCAATATAGCTTAGATGGAGGAAATAATTGGCAGAAGTATGAAAACGAGATAGAAATACAAGATAATGGAATAGAAATACAAGCAAGAGGAATAAATGAAAAAGATGAGAAAACAGAAATAGTAAAGAAAAAAATAGAAAATATAGATAGAATAGCACCAAATACATTTGCACCTACAATAAAAGCTGCAAGAAATAGATTAGAAATATCAGCAAGTACTACTGATAAAGAAGCAACAACAAAAGATGGAAAAAGTGAAATAAGAGGATATAAATTTAGTAAAGATAATGGTAGCAGTTGGACAACTTTAGTGAAAAATGGAGTTTATACATATGATAATTTAAATTCAGGAACAACATATCCAATAAAAGTAAAAGCTATAGACAATGCAGGAAATGAAGTGGAATCTACTACAATAAATGGGACAACAGAACAAGATATAATAGTACCAGATGCAGAAGGAAGAATAAAATTTAATAAGGAGCCAATAGGATGGACTAGGGGAACAGTTAAAGTTGGGATGACTACAGAAGAACAAGGTTGTGGAATAGAATATTCGATAGATGGAACTAAATATACAACTTATACTGGAGAGTTAGAAATAACTGAAAATAGAACTATATATGCAAGGCTAACTAAACAAGGAAAAATAGGAAAAAATACAACTTATCTAATAGATAATATAGATAGATTATCACCAAAAGAATTTAATGTAAAAGTAACAGGAAAGACAACAAATTCTATAACAGTACAAGGAAATACAACAGATGAAGAAGGAACACAAACAGATGGAAGTAGTGGAATAAGAGGATATAAATTTAGTAAAGATAATGGAAGAAGTTGGACAGAAGAACAAGAAAGTGGAATATATACCTTTACAGGATTAAATTCAGGAGACAATTATCAAATAAAAATAAAAGCAACAGATAAAGCCGGAAATGAAAGAGAAACAGGAGTTGTAAATGAAGGAGCAATACAAATTCCAACTGGTGAAGGAAATATAACAATAAATGCAACACCAACAGATTGGACAAAAGAAAGAGTAAACGTAGAAATAACAACAGAATTAAAAGAATATACTTTACAATATTCAAAAGATAATAGTAGATGGCAAGATTATACAGGAGTGATAAATGTAGAAAATAATGGAGAAACAGTATATGCAAGACTATGGAATGGAAGTGAAGGAGGAACAAGTACAAGTAAAACAATAGAAAATATAGATAAAATATCTCCAAAAGAATTTATACCAGAAATAAGGAATACAACAAGTACAATAACTATAGTAGCAAATGCAATAGATGAAGAACCAACAACAATTAGTGGGAAAAGTGGAATAAGAGGATATAAATTTAGTAGAGATGGTGGATATAGTTGGACAGAAGAAATCGCAAATGGAATATATAGTTTTAGTGGATTAACATCAGGAAGTAGTTATCAAATAAAAGTAAAAGCAATAGATAGAGCAGGAAACGAAAGAGAAACAAAGATAATAGATGCAAGTACAACACAAATTCCAGGAGGAGAAGAAAATATAATAATAAATGCAACACCAACGTATTGGACAAATGAAAGTGTAAGTATAGATATACAATCAAAAGTAGAAGGATATACAGTACAGTATTCAACAAACGGAAGTAATTGGCAAGACTATAATGGAGAATTTAAAATAAGTGACAATGGAACAACTATATATGCAAGATTATATGATGGGACAAGTTCAGGAGGAGTAGCAACAAAAACAATAAGTAATATAGATAGATTATCACCAAATAGTTTTTCACCACAAATAGAAGTAACAACAAATACGATAACAATAAGAGCAAATACAAATGATAGAAATGCAACAAGTACAGATGGAAATAGTGGAATAAGAGGATATAAATTTAGTAATGACAATGGCTATAGTTATAGTTCAGAACAAGAATACGGAACATATACATTTAATGGATTAACTTCGGGAACAGGATATACAATTAAAGTAAAGGCGATAGACAATGCTGAAAATGAATATGAAACAGCAGGAAATTATGTATATACAAAAGAATTACCAAATCCATCAGAAAAAATACAAATAACAAAAACACCAACAAATTGGACCAATGGAGCAGTAACAGTAAAAATGACAAATACAGCAACAGAATATATATTACAATATTCAACAGACAATATTAGTTGGAAAACATATTTAAGTCCAATAATAGTGGAAAATAATTATGAAACAATATATGCAAGACTATATGAACCAAATTCACAAGAAGCAACAAGAAGTATAAGTGAACAAATAACAAATATAGATAGATTAAGTCCTCAAATATTTACACCAACAGTAACAACAGGAATAGATACAATAAAAGTAACAGCAAATACTACAGATAGGGAAGCAACAACAACAGATGGAAAAAGTGGAGTAAGAGGATACAAATTTAGTAATAATAGTGGAATGAGTTGGACAACAGAACAAACAAGTGGAACATATACCTTTGGAAGATTAAGTCCGGGAACAACATATAGAATAAGAGTAATAGCAATAGACTATGCAGGAAATGAAATGGAATCATATGAAGTAACAGGAACAACAATAGAAATTCCAGGAGGAAACGATATATATATTAATTATTCACCAAGTGGATGGACAAATGGAAATGTAACAGTAACAATAAGTGCAATAACAAGTAATTATAGATTACAATATAGTAAAGATGGATACTATTGGTATGATTATGACAGTTATTCAAAAGTAACAATGACAGAAAATGGTCCAATATATGCAAGACTAACAGACGGAACAAATTATGGAGCTACACAAACGGCCAATATAGGAAATATAGATAGAACAGCACCAACAATGACATATTCAACAAGTCCATCAACAGGAACAGCAAGTCAAGTAACAATATATATAAATGCAACAGATAATTTATCAGGGATATCAAGTGTGACAAATACAACCTATGGAAATATAACAAAAGTAAATAATAGCACATATACAGTAACAGCAAATGGAACATATTATTTTGAAGCAATAGATAATGCTGGGAATAGAAGTACTACGAGTGTTTATATTAGTAATGTAAAATTAAGAGAACCTAAAATAGGAGATTATGTGAAATATGTTCCTGATAGTAGCTCATATAATTTAACTACATCATATTCGGGTTATACTACTGACCAATATTTAACAACTGATGACTTGAATTGGAGAATTTATAGTATGGATACTAATAAAATTTTATTAATTAGTGATATTAACTCTAAGAATTATATAAAATTATCAGGAGTTAATAGGTATAATAATGGAATAATAATTTTTAATGAATTAACAAATAAATTATATTCTAATAGTTATGGAAAGGCAAGAAGTATCAAATTTGAAGATATAGAAAAATATTCAAATAGAAAACCAGCAATATTTGACGGGTATTACGGAAAAATAGACACTATTACTAATAGTCGATACCCAGAGATAAAATATCCTAATAAATATATAGAAGAAAAATGGTCTGGAGTTAATTCATATACAGTAAAAGAAACTGGATTAGAACCATATGAACAAGGAAATTTAGTTACAGGAGCAAGTGATGCAAGCTACATTACAATTAAAAACAATGTATACAGAATAAATGAAAATGATATAAGCGATGCAAAGATATTAGAGATATTATCTAACCATATAGGAACAAGCATTCCGATGAGAAGTTTTAAAGGTAGTGAAGGTGGAACAACTTGGCCTTCATTTGGTACTTATATGATATCATCTGTTAAAGGGATAATTGTTACAAATACAATATCTTGTTATATGACAGATACAAAATTTGTAGGAAATGAGGCTATAGAAAGCTCAATGTTTTATACACCAATAATAGAATTAAATTCTAATGTAATGATAGATACATCAAGTCTTAATGCAGACGGAGAAACAGCAAGTACTGGTTGGGATTTAAAATTTAAATAATATAAATATATATGATTAAAAAAGAAAAAACTGGAAAAACTAATATAAATCCTAATAAGGAGGAGAATATATTGGTTTTTCTTTTTATTTTTTTAATAATAATCTTAATAATTTTATTATCAACAATAATTCTAGCAAAAACAAATGGAAGTATAGAAATAAGAAATTTAAAAATAAGAGTTAGCAAAGAAATAACATTTAATGATGACTATGAGATAATATTAAAAATATTTAAAAAAATACCAGTGCTAAAATTAAATAAAAATAAAATAGAAAAAAATAGAGATACTAATAGTAAAAAAAACTTAAAAATACAAAGAAATTTTGCACAATATAAAAAACAAATTTTAAGTAATCTAACAAATATAAAAATAAGTGAATTAAAGTTAAAAATAAAGTTAGGAACAGAAAATGCTTTTTTTACTTCTATGTTAATTCCAGTTGTAAGTTTATTTATAGCAATATCATTACGAAATAAAGTAGAAAACTTAAAAAAAGAAACATATTTGATTGAACCAATATACTTAAATAAAAATATATTAGAAATACTAATATCTGGTATATTTGAAATAAAAATGATACATATTATAAATATAATATATATCTTAAGAAAAAAAGA
>CAUWFY010000041.1:0-10464 GCA_963558115.1 uncultured Clostridia bacterium | reverse complement strand
TAAAGGCATAAAACTAAAAATATTTGCCCAATCAATATTTGCCATAACAAATTTCATTCCTTTCTATTTTTGGTTTTATTAGTTAAAAGAAAAATAGTTGTAAAATAGTAAAGTTTTTCAAATCAACTAACAATTCTTTTAATGTTGTATTTCTATTTTTATAAAATATTTTATTATTATATTTTAAGTTAAATCTAATTCGATACTTATAGCGTGTGCAATTCCTGGAATAGATTCACCTTGTTGATTAGTGGTAGAGTTAGTTAATGCACCAGTAGCGATTAAAAGTAGTTTTTTAATATTTTTTTCTTTTAACTGTTTAAATAAATAACCAGAAAATACAGTTCCACAACAGGCACAACCACTACCACCACTATGTGTATCTTGAGTATTTTTGTCAAAGATTAATACTCCACAGTCATTATAATTATTTTTTATATTATAACCATTTGTTTTACATAAATCGATAGCAATTTCTTTACCGATATGACCTAAATCACCACTAATTATTGCATCATAATAATTAGGACTTCTACCAGTATCTTTAAAGTGAGTTATCAAGGTGTCTACTAGACTAGGAGCCATTGCTGCACCCATATTATTTGCATCTTTTATTCCCATATCTACAATTTTACCAGGCGTTATATGAGTAATATAAGGACCATTTCCTGTTTTACTTAAAATTGCACTTCCTGAACCTGTAACAGTCCATTGACTTGTAGGTGGTCTTTGATTTCCTAGTTCTAAGGGGAAACGGAATTGTTTTTCAGCACTACAAAAGTGACTTGAAGTTGCACATAATACATTTTTAGCAAATCCTTCTACACAAATAGAACCTAAACATAGAGACTCAACAAAAGTTGAACAAGCACCAAATACACCAAAAAAAGGAATATTTAATTCTCTAAGTCCAAAACTTGAGGATATACATTGATTTAATAAGTCTCCTGCAAATATACAATCAATATCAGAAGAGGAAATACCAGCTTTAGAAATAACCATATTTACAGTTTCTTTAATTATTTTACTTTCGGCTTTTTCCCAAGTTTTTTCTCCCCAAAATTCATCTTCTAATGTTTGGTCAAAAAATTTTGCAAGTGGTCCATCTGCTTCCTTTGGACCAACAATAGAAGCACATTCAAGAATAGTTGGTGGGGAATTGAATTTTATTGTTTGTTTTCCTAGCTTTTCCAAAATTACCTCCCAAATATATTTATATAATATTTTATAATTGATTTAATTATTTAATAAAGCAATTAAATAATGTTTACTATAATAAATAATTTAGTAAACTTATAAAAATAGAAAAAATTTATAAAACTTAATCTTTATCAAAAATAAACAATCTAAAGATGTTGTTAATAATAAAGACTAATATAATAATTTACACAAAAGTGATGGTTTGAGCATTGAAGATTAAATATATAATTCCTACAAGGATAGATGTTGAAATACCAAATACAAGAACAGGTCCTGCAACAGTAAACATTTTTCCACCAACACCCATAATATAACCTTCAGATTTATATTCCATTGCAGGAGAAACAATTGAGTTTGCAAAACCTGTAATAGGAACTAAAGAACCGGCACCAGCGAATTTACCTATTTTATTAAATAAATTTAAAATTGTTAAAAATGCAGATAATCCTATTAAAATAATAGAAACTATTGTGCCTGAAGTTTGAATATCTAATCCACGAGCTTTACATATATTAAGAATTATTTGACCAATAGTACATATTAAACCACCTACCCAAAATGCATTAAAACAATTTTTTAAAATAGGAGAATTAGGTGACTTTTTATCTACATAGTCTTGATATGTTTTTTTACTTTCAATTGGGTTTTCCATAATTTATCACATTCCTTCTTTACCTTCACTAATATTTTGCATTAGGAAGGTATAAATATTTATCAGTAATTCAAATTTATTATGCATCATTAGTGTCTTTTCTATTTAAATCAATAGAAAAACTAATATCTAAGTCTACAAAATATTCAGAAATTTTGTCACCACTTATAGAAGCTCTTTGTTCTAAGATTTTTACTTCTGTTAGATAATCAATTGTTTTTGAAGCCTTAGCAATTGCTTTAACGATAGCATCTTTCCAAGATACTGTAGAATTACCTGTTATAATTAAATGTTTTTTAATGTCCATAAAATCAATCCTTTCTTGATTAAAAAAGTATAGAAAGTAATAAATAATTTTTACTTTCATAAAGTTAATATCTTTAAATCTTTTATGAATATTTTTGCCGAAATGTAAAAAAATATACAAAAAGAGTAGAAAAAAATTTTGAAAAAATATATAATAATCAAAAAAAGTATAGAAATAGAGAGGTTTGGAAATGATAAATAAAGCAAGAGAGATAGCTCTAAAAGTATTATACAAAGTAGAAAAAGAAGACGCATATTCAAATATTGCACTAAATCAACTGTTGAAAGAAAATAAAAATATAGATGAAAGAGATGTGGGGTTAATTTCTGAATTGGTTTATGGAACTATAACTTGGAAATTAACTTTGGATGAAATAATAAAAAAATATTCTAATATAAAATTAAAGAAAATTTCTATTTGGATATTAAATATATTAAGGATGGGAATTTATCAAATAATATTTTTAGATAAAATACCAAAATCAGCAGCAGTAAATGAAAGTGTAAATCTAGCTAAAAGATATGGACATAAAAGTAGTTCTAATTTTGTAAATGCAATATTAAGAAAAGTATCTGTAGATGATTATAAGGAATTAGAAGAAATAAAAGATGACAAAGAAAGAATATCTAAAACTACATCAATGCCAATGTGGATTATAGAAGAGCTATTAAAGCAAAAAAATATAAAAGAAGTTGAAGAAATATGTAAAAATTCTAATTTAAAACCTAATACTACAATAAGAATAAATAAATTAAAAACAAGCAGAAATAATTTGGAAGAAAAATTAGAAAAAAGAAAAATTGAATATGAAAAAGGAAGTTTAGAAGATTTTTTAATATTAAAGAAAGCAAAAAATATAGAAAATATGGATTTGTTTAAAAAAGGATTTTTTACGGTCCAAGACGAAGGTGCAGGTTTAATAGTAGATATATTAGATCCAAAAGAAGGAGAATGTATTTTAGATGCTTGTAGTAGTCCAGGTGGAAAGACAACTTATATAGCAGAAAAAATGAAAAATGAAGGTGAAATAGAAGCTTGGGATATACATGAACATAGAGTCAAATTAGTACAAAATACAGCAGAAAGATTAGGAATAAATATCATACAAGCAAGAACTCAAGATGCGACTAAATTTAATGAAGAGCTAGTTGAAAAATTTGATAAAATATTATTAGATGTGCCTTGCTTAGGACTAGGAGTTATAAAGAGAAAACCAGATATAAAATGGAAAAGAAAAAAAGAAGATATAGAGGAGATTACTAAAATTCAAAAAGATATATTAAATAATTGTTCAAAATACTTAAAGAAAAATGGCTCTTTAGTATATTCGACTTGCAGTATATTAAAAGAAGAAAATGAGGATATAATTTATGATTTCTTGAAAAAAAATTCACAATTCGAAATTTGTAAAGAAAAAGAAGAAAAATATAAAAATATTGTAATATTTGGAGAAAAAGAGAAAGGTATAAATCTTTGTCCAAGTAAGGAAAATGATGGTTTTTTTATATGTAAATTGCGAAAAATGTAAATATTACGAAAATATTACACTTATATGACATTTAAGTAAAATCCATTGACTTTTTTACAAAAAAAGATAAAATAAAATAGAATGATATAGAAAAAAGAAAAATTAAGAAGAAACAAAAATTAATTCCTGTATTCTTTTTGTTTTTGTGTAGAAAATAATAAAAAAGGAGTAAAAAATGTCAAGCTGTTTAGGATTATATATAGAATCTAATTTAATTAAATATGCTAAAGTCTCAAAAGACCATGATAAAGTAAAAGTTGAAGCTTTTGGAATTAATTTTTATGAAGATTTAGATAAAGCAATTAGTCAGATAATTGAGGAAACTGATAGTGAGAAGACTCCAATTAGTGTGAATTTAGCAGATGAAAAATATAATTATTTTGATATGTTTGCTTTATTATCTAAAAAAGATTTAGATAAAGCAATAACAACCGAATTTGAATTATCATGTAGTGAAAAAGGTCAAAATCCAAATGCATATGAAACTAGATATGCAATAGCAGCATATCCTGATGATAAAGAAAAATTAAAAGTAATACATGTTACAGCAGATAAAATTGAATTGAATAAAAAAATCCAATCTCTAGCTGGATATAAGTTAACAAATATAATACCAGTATCTATGTCTATAACAAATTTAATAGACACAAAACCTAAAAAAAATTATTTAATAGTAAATATTGAAGAAAAAACTACTATTACGATGATTATAGATGAAAGGATTTATTCAATAAATGTACTTGATGAAGGAAGTAATGATTTTTTAAGAAGAATTAATATGAAAGAAAATTCATATACAAAGTCTTATGAAATATGTAAAAATACAACTATTTATACCTCTGAAATGGTAGATTTGAAAGAAGAAGAAACAAATTATTTAGAAGATATAATGCCAACATTATATGAGATTGTAGGAAAAATAAAAAAGATAATTAATGAAAGTCCTTATGAAATAAATAAAGTATATATTACAGGAACAGCTACACTAATAAATAATATAGATTTATATTTTCAAGAATATTTAAATGAAGCAAGTTGTGAAATTTTAAAACCATCATGTTTAAATGCAACAAAAGATAAAATAAATATTAAAGACTATATAGAAGTGAATTCAGCAATTTCGTTAGCTTTATATGGTAATGGAGAAGGAATTGATGGTATAAATTTTAAAAAACAAGGTTTAAATGGAAAAATGCCAGATTGGTTGAAGGTGGAAGTTGGTAGTAGCAAAACACAAGCTGGGAAATCTTCTTCTAAATCTAAGTCTAAAAATAGTAAATTAACAGAAAAAATTGCGATTAAAAATGATTTGAAAGAACAACTAGATAAAACAGAATTTAAATTGATAAGAACTGTTATAGGAATATTATTATTATTTATTATATATAGTGTTTTTTCGGTAATGATAAGTAAGCAAATGGACAAGAAGGAAGAACAAGCAAAAATTTCGAAACAAAACACACAAGCTCAAATTCTATTAGTAGAAAGTGATAATATGAAAATACAGTCTAAAATAAATGAATATACAAAAATGATAGAAAATTTGCAAAATTTAAATGATAAAATAACAGATGCTACAAAAACTAGAGATGCTATACCGAACTTACTTAATTCAATAATGTTTATAATACCAGAAAATGTGCAAATAACAGGAATTCAAAATACTTCTGGAACACATATAGTAATAAATGCTCAATCAGATAAATATGAACAATTAGGTATGTTTAAAGCTAAAATTGAAACTGGAAATTATCTTACAAACGTAATTTCAACAGCAGGGCAAAAAGATGGAAGCGTTGTTACAGTAAAAATAGAAGGAGATTTGCCATGAAAAAATTATTAATAATATTATTAATTGCACTTGTATTAACTTTAACTATTTTTACAGTTGTAAATGGATTAGAATTAGGGAGTTTTAAAATATTAGGAATCAAAGGAATACAAGAAAAAAATGCTAATCTAGATAAATCTGTAACAGAAGCTACTAAATTAGCAAGTTCAGAATTTCCTAATAAAATTACTCAATTAAATACAAGTATGAAAAAACTAAAAGAGGAAAAAAACAATTATGAAGATATGGTAGCTGTTAGCTCATCTGACGATGTTCAAATAGCAAGCCAATTAGCAAAATACAAGATAGATTTTCTATGGACCAAAATAGGGACACATGCAACAAGTGAAGGTGTTATAATTAAAATGGATATAACAAATGGATCTGGAGCTAAGGATACTTACAATTTGAATTTTACAGTAAATGGAGGCTATATCAATATAGCAGAATTTATTAGAGATATAGAAGATGATTCAAAATTAGGGTTTAAGATAGAAGAATTTTCTATGAAGGCAGGAAGCTCAGAAGCTGATTTACAAGCAACTTTTGTGTGTAAAGATGTGCCAATAGAAGGAATATCACAAACAACACAATCAGCACCAACACCAGAAGCAACAAATACTACAAGTGGAAATACAACTAATACATTAGCAAATACAGCCAACACAACAAATACAACTAATACAGCAAATACAACTAATACAACTAATACAGCCAATACTACAAAATAAATTCTGAGAAAGGAAGAAGAAAATGGCTAAAAAAGTTATAAAAGAAATGATAATAATATTATTACTCTGTTTAGCGATAATATTAAGTCTTGGATTAATTTTATATGACTATGTTCCAACAGGAAAGATAATTCCAGAGCAAGTTTCATATACAACTCCAAGTGAAATAAAGGATGAAATAAATAAAGGTGAAAATGTAGAAAATGAACAAGTTATTTTGACGTATAGTGTAGATTCAACAGATTTAAGAAATTATGAAAGAATTAACACATATGTGCCAGGAAAAACAAATCCGTTCTCATCATATGAAACAGGAAATACACAAAGTGAAAATACAACAAACGGTAGTCAAAGCAATGGAAATAGTAGTTCAAGTAATACAAATTCAGGAAATAATAATTCAAATGGCTCAACAGGAGGAACATATTTACCAGACAAAGGTACAAAATAAATTTAGTTATTAACATTATGTTTTTTAAACATAAGATAATATATATATATTAAAATCCAAAAGAAGAAAGGGAGGAATTTTTTATGATGAAAAATCAAAAAGGTGTTACTTTAATAGCATTAGTAATCACAATCATCGTATTATTAATTTTAGCAGGAGTATCAATAGCAATGTTAACAGGAGATAACGGAATATTGACACAAGCTAACAAATCACAAGTTTCAACAATAGAAGGAAACGTAAAAGAAGCAGTAAGATTAGCAGTACAAGCTGCTAAAATGGATGCAGAACAACAAGCAATAGCTAGTGAAACAACATGGAGAGCAGAAAAACATACAGAAAGTGTAATAAATGTTTTGAAAGAAGATTTACCATCTGATGCGGCTAAAAATGAGCCATATACAATAACTGGAACTGATGCAGCTGATACAGCAACATCTACAGAATTAACAATTGTGTATAAAGGTGCTGATTATGCAAAAGCTACAAATACAACAAATGCTACAATAACTTATAAAGTTAAATTAGAAGGAACAACATTTACTATTTCAGAACCAACATTTAATCCAACACATACAAATTAAGATAAAATTTTAAATATATTAGGAGGAAACAAAATGAGAAATCAAAAAGGTGTTACTTTAATAGCATTAGTAATTACAATCATCGTATTACTAATTTTAGCAGGAGTATCAATAGCAATGTTAACAGGAGATAACGGAATATTGACACAAGCTAACAAATCACAAGTTTCAACAATAGAAGGAAATGTACAAGAAGCAGTAAAATTAGCAGTACAAGCTGCAAAAATGGATGCAGAACAAAAAGCGATATCAAGTACTACTGCTTGGGCAGCACAAGACCATAGAGATGAAGTAATAGCTGTATTAAATGACGATTTATTAACAGGATATACTGTTAAAAATGCATCAGAAGCAGGAAAGATTACAATAACATATGCTGGAGATGATTACAAGAAAGCAACTAATAATACAAATGCAAGTATTACTTATACATTAACATTGACTGGAACTAAATTTGAATTATCAACTGCAACATATGTTCCAGAACATAAAAAATAATAAAAAATAAAAATAGAAGCCATACGCACACTAAGTGTGTATGGCTAAAATTATAAAGGAGTAAAAATGAATACATTACTATATATAATAATATTCATAATGGGAACATTTTTTGGAAGCTTCTATACATTAGCAGTTCACAGAATTCCAAAAAGACAAGATATAACACACACACATTCATATTGTCCGAATTGTAATCATAAATTAGGATTTTTAGATTTAATACCAGTTTTTAGTTATATATTTCTAGGAGCTAAATGTAGATATTGCAAAGAAAAAATAAGACCAAGATATTTTATTATAGAATTATTATCAGGTATTTCTTTTGTAATAATTGCATTTTTAATGAATGTAAAAGTTGAAAGTTTAAACATGATACTAATTGCTGAAAGTGCATTCATGGCGCTTTATTTGTGTTTTGTATTTTTAATGGCAGGAATAGATAAAGAATATAGAAGAATAGAAAAATCAGTAACCATATATGGAATTATAATATCTATAATGTATATAGTATATCTATGTGTAATAGAACATGCTAGTATATATAGATATATTATATATTTAATATTCTATATATTGATATTAATATTAGACACAATAACCTTAAAAAGATATGCTAAAAATAGTTACATAAACGGAATAATATTAACAGTATTAACAATGTGTATATTTACAGGAGAATATGTTACTATAAGTACAATTATATTAGTAGCTTTAGCAATAGCAATTACAATTTTATTAACTAAAATAAAAAATTTATTAAATAAAAACAGAAAAAAAGATGAACATATAGCACAAAAAATAAATATAGGTTTTTACTTAGGAATAGCGAATATAGTAAATTTAATTTTTGTATTAGCATATTATAAATTTCTTGTCTAAGGAAGGGGAGGTATAATGAATTTAAAAAGTGAAAAAGGTGCAACAGGAGTTGATATTGCAATATCAATTATAATATTATCTTTATTTATTGGTTTAATTGTGAGTTTAATGTATGGAATAAGTCAGACATCAAAAGATATAGAAAGAAAATCAGAAGCAACAAATTATGCAATATCAGAGATAGAAAAGTTAAAAGCAGAGGATTTTGAAACTTTAGAAAGTAAACAAACAAGTGGATATATAGAGGATACACCATATTATAAAACAATAAAAGTTGTAGATTATGCAGATTTAGAAGAAAATAAAGGACAAGATAAAGAGCCAGGGCTAGTAAAAAAAGTAACTGTTGAGATAGCATATAAAAGTGGAAAAGAAGATAAAAAAGTAGAATTATCAACAGTTTTATCAAAGGAGAAGTAATATGAAATCTGAAAGAGGAGTTACTGTAATATCAGTAACTGTATATATAATTGCAATGTTGTTAGCAGTTTCGATTATTGGGATATTAACAGGTTTTTTTTATAAAAATGTTGATATTTCTTCTAACACAAATGATATAAATAAGCAATATACTAAATTTAATGCATATTTTACAGAAGAAGTAAATAGAATGGGGAATTCTATTGTAGAGATGCAAGTAAAAGATGAAGGAACAGAAAACGAAATATCTTTTATAGTATTTTCTAGTGGAAATCAATATACATTTATAAAGCAAAACAAAGGTATTTATTTCGGTCATACTAAAATTGCAACTAATATTGAAGAATGTAAATTTGAAAAACAAGAAAAGAATGGGAAAACTAATATTACTGTTAGAATTGTTGCAGAAAATTTTGATAGAATGACAACATATACTTTAAAAAAATAGTAAATTTATGTAATTTCAAAAAAGATATTAAAACTTCAAAAAAATATAGTATAATATAGTAAATGAATACGAAAGAAGGTAGTTTTATGGAATTAAAGAGAAGACAACCAATAGGTGTTGAACTTGTAAAAAAAGGTATTGTAACTGAAAATGATATAGAAAATGCTTTAGAATATCAAAAAGAAAATCCAAACAAAAAGATTGGAGACTGTCTATATGAAGTAAATGCATGTGACCCAAAGATTTTAATAAAAGAAATAGGAAATATTATAGGTGAAAAAGGAATTGTTTTAACAAAAAATATAATAAAAATTAATATAACTGATTATTTATCATTAGATGTATTAAAAAAGAATAGAGCAATTCCATTTGAAATTGATAATGGTAAAATAAAAGTTTGTTTTCCAAATACAAGTAATAAAAAGAAAATGGAAACGATACGTCTATTGTGTATAAATAAAGGTCTTGTAATGGAACCATATATAACATTTGAAAAAGAAATTGATTTAGTGTTAAAATCACTAGAAGGAACTGCAAGTGGTGAGATTTCAAGTGAAGGTGTTACAATAGTAAATTTGGTTGATAGTATATTAAAAACGGGAATGGAAAAAAGAGCAAGTGATATTCATATTGAACCAATGGAAGATGAGATAAGAGTAAGATACAGGATAGATGGAGAACTTTATACTGTTGCAAGATTAGAAAAAGCCAAACAACCTCAACTAACTAATAGACTTAAAGCGATTTCAAATATGCACTTAGAAAAGCAAGAATCACAGGATGGAAGGATTTTAGATTATCCAGACTATAATATTCGTTCTTCTTCACAACCAAATGTATATGGCGAAAAATTTGTTTTAAGACTATTAAAAAAGAATGCTAATATAAAAAGTATATTTGATTTGGGATTTTATGGAGCAAAAGAAGAATTT
>CAUWFY010000040.1:0-10555 GCA_963558115.1 uncultured Clostridia bacterium | reverse complement strand
CATGGGAAGAATACTTTATGGCAATAGCAAAACTATCAGCAATGAGAAGTAAAGACCCATCAACACAAGTTGGAGCTTGTATAGTTAGTAATGACAATAGAATTTTATCAATAGGATATAATGGAGCTCCAAATGGTTATAGTGATGAAGAATTTCCATGGGATAGAGAAGGCGAAAACTTAGAAACAAAATATCCATATGTTTGTCATGCAGAATTAAATGCAATTTTAAATTATAGAGGAAGTAAAAAAGACTTAGAAAATTCAAAAATATATGTAGATTTATTTCCATGCAATGAATGTGCTAAAATAATAATACAATCAGGAATAAAAGAAGTTATATATTTATCAGACAAATATGCTAACTCAGAAAATAACATAGCATCAAGAAGATTATTTGACAGATGTGGAATAAAATATAGTAAAATTAAATTAGAAGATGGAAATAAAGAAATAAATATAAAATTTGAGTAAGTAATTTGTAATAAAAAGTACCTTTTAGCTATATAAAAGGTACTTTTTGAAATATAAGAAATATGAAATAAGAATACCAAAAGGGTATTATTAAAAAATAATCGTTGAAAAATAGATATAAAAATGTTATAATACAAAAACAAGAAAGGGTGAAAATATGTCAGACAAAATAAAAAGATTTTTAGCATATGAAGGAAAAATATCAATAATATGTGCAGAAACAACAAACTTAGTAGAAGAAGCAAGAAATTTACACGACCTAAGTCCAGTAGTAACAGCAGCATTTGGAAGATTACTAACAATTTCAACAATAATGGGAGTTGAAATGAAAAATAAAACAGATAAATTAACAGTACAATTCAAAGGAAATGGACCAATAGGAACAATGATTGTAACAGTAAATAACAAACCAGAGATAAAAGGATATGTAGCAAATCCAATAGTAGATATACCACTAAATGAAGATGGTAAATTAGATGTTGGAGGAGCAGTTGGATATGAAGGTTATATAAATGTAATCAAAGACATAGGATTAAAAGAGCCATATATAGGAATATCTCCATTAGTTTCAGGAGAAATTGCAGAAGATTTTGCAAACTATTTTGTGAATTCTGAACAAAGACAATCAGCAGTTGCTTTAGGAGTTCTAGTTGATAGAAATGGAGTAAGGGCAAGTGGAGGCTATTTAATAAATCCAATGCCTGATGCAACAGAAGAAGAAATTTCAAAAGTAGAACAAGCAATATTTAAAGCAGGAGCAATTTCAAAAATGTTAGATAACAAATTGACATTAGAAGAAATAGCAATTAAAGTTACAGGAGATGAAAATATAAAAGAAGTTGGAAATGAAGTTGAACCTAAATATAAATGTGATTGTTCAAAAGAACATATGAAAGAAGCTCTAATAAGTATTGGAAAAAAGGAAATTGAAGATATAATAAATACAGATGAAGAAGCAGAAATAGTATGTCATTTTTGTAATAAAAAATATAAATTTGATAAAAATGAATTGCAAGAGATAATAAACGATATAGAAGATGAAAATAAATAGAATATAGCTTAATAATTAAACATAAATAAAAATAGAAAATCAAATATTATTAAAAGTAAAAAGGAGAAATGAAAATGGAAAATAAAGTATTAATATTCGGACATAAAAATCCAGACACAGATTCAATTTGTGCAAGTTTAGTAAATGAAATATTAGAAAAGAAAAATGGAAATAACAATGTAGAAGCTAGAAGATTAGGAAATGTAAACAAAGAAACACAATACATTTTAGACTATTTAAAAATATCAGCACCAGAATTATTAGAAAAAGTAGAAGAAGGACAAGAAGTTCTTCTAGTAGATCACAATGAATTTAATCAAAGTGTAGAAGGAATAGGAAAAGCAAAAATTTTAGGAGTAACAGACCACCACAGAATTTCGAACTTTGAAACATCAGAACCTTTATATTATACAGCAAAACCATATGGTTGTACATGTACAATATTATTTGAGGAATTTAAAAGATTAGGTCATAAAATAGAAAATAAAGAAGCAGTATTAATGGCAAGTGCTATAATATCAGATACATTACTACTAAAATCTCCAACAACAACAGAACATGATAAAAAAGCATTAAAAGAATTAGAAGAAATTATAGGAATAGACTTAAACGAATATGGTTTAAATATGTTAAAAGCAGGAACAGATTTAGACGATTTTTCAGAAGAAGAATTAGTAAACTTAGATGCAAAAAGTTTAGAAAAAGAAGGTTGTAAATTTGTAATTGCTCAAGTAAATACAGTTAGTATAGAAGATGTTTTAAAAAGAAAAGAAAAATTAGAAAGTGCAATAAATGCTGAAATAGAAAGAAATAATTTAGATTTATTTGTTTTAGCTATAACAGATATTTTAAATAGTAATTCTCAAATTATTGCATTAGGAAAAAAAGCAGATGTAGTTGAAAAAGCATTTAATATTAAATTAGAAGATAATACAGCTCTTTTAGAAGGGGTAGTATCTAGAAAGAAACAATTATTACCTAATATTGATAAAAATATTTAAGTAATTTCGGGGGCGAGATGATTTCCGGGGCGGAGATAAAAAGCATGATTGAAATTTTAAATAATTATTTATATTTATTTGAAATTATACAATCATGATTTTTGTCTCCGACCCCGAAATCATCTTTTTTCTCTTTCTAAAATCACAAAATTCCTCTTGTTTTTTATTAAAAATTATTATATATTAATATGGTAAAAACACTATTTAATAACGATTTGAATTTATACAAAATAGAATAAGGAAAAAATATATAGTAATAAATTATTAATCAAAAGATTGAAAGAGAGAGAATTTTATGTATTTAAAAAGATTAGAATTACAAGGTTTTAAATCCTTTGCAGATAGAACTATTTTAGAATTTATGCCGGGGATTACAACTGTTATAGGACCAAATGGTTCTGGTAAGAGTAATATATCTGATGCCATAAGATGGGTATTGGGAGAGCAAAGTATGAAATCTTTAAGAGGGACAAAATCTCTTGATATTATATTTGCTGGAACTCAAAATAGAAAATCTTTAGGATTTGCAGAGGCTTCATTAGTTTTTGATAATAGTGATGGAGCTTTACCAATTGAATATACAGAAGTAACAGTAACAAGAAAAATTTACAGAAGTGGTGAAACAGGTTATTTTATAAATAAAACACCATGTAGGTTAAAAGATGTTTTAGAGTTATTTATGGATACAGGCATTGGTAAAGATGGATATTCTATAATTGGACAAGGTAAAATTGATGAAATATTAAGCAATAAATCAGAAGATAGAAGACATATTTTTGAAGAAGCAGCAGGTATTGTTAAATATAGGGTAAGAAAAGCAGAAAGTGAAAAGAAATTAGAACATACAAAAGTAAATTTATTAAGGATAAATGATATTTTATCAGAGATAGAAACTAATATTGATCCATTAAAAATACAATCAGAAAAAGCAAAGAAATATCTTAATTTAAGAGAAGAGTTAAAAAATATTGAAATAGGTTTATTTTTATACAATATAGAAAAATATAAAATAGACTTAGAAAACATAGTAAAAGATGAAGAAATCTATAAAACTCAATGTAATGATGAAGAAGGTAGACTTGAAAGAATTAAAAATTTAAAAGAAGAACTAAAATCAGAAGTAGAAGAGATAACAAACAAGATAGAAGAAATATCTAACTTAGGATTTGAAAGTCAAAAAGAAATTGAAATGCTAAATTCAGATATAAATGTATCAAATACTCGTATTTCAAATAATAAAGAAAATAGTAAAAGATTCGAAGAAGAAATAACAGAGTTAAATACAAGGATAGCTGAATTACAAGAAGAAAGAGAACAAAAAGAACTAAAAAAAGAAAATCTAAAAACTAATAAAGAAAAATTTACAAAAGAATTACAAGAAAAAGAAGAAGAATTAGCTAAAATAACTAAAAAACTTTCAAGTAAAGAAATAGAAATAGAAGGTTACAAAAAGAAAGTAGAAGAAAATACTGACAGAAGATATGAGTTACAATCAAATATAAGTGAACAAGATATAAACTATCAAAACTATGAAAGAAGACAAAATCAAATAAAAAATGAACTTTCAAGTAATATTTCCGAGTTAGATGGTACAAGACTAAAAAAAGATGAAATTTCAAAAGAATTTTATGAAATAGATAGTAAGAGAAATAAGATATTAACAGAATTAAAAGAAATAAATTCAAGCAAAGAAGAAGCTGACAAGAAGATAAAATCGTTTGAAAATAGTATAAATCTGTATTCAAGTGAGATGAGAATTAAAGAATCAAAATTAAAATTTTTGATAGAAACTGAAAAAGAAAAAGAAGGATATATAAAAAGTGTTAAATCACTATTAAAAGATTGTGAAAACATAAAAGAATTAGGAAAAGGAATGAATGGAGTTCTAGCAAATGTAATAGAAGTTCCAGAAGAATATCAAACAGCAATAGAAATGTGCTTAGGAGCAAGTTTACAAAATATTGTAACTGAAACAGAAGAAGATGCAAAAAGATTAGTAGAACATTTAAGAAAAAATAATTTAGGAAGAGCATCATTTTTGCCAATAACATCAGTAAAAGGTAAGAAAATAGAAAAAATAAAAGGAAATGAAAAAGGTGTTATTGGAATTGCATCTGACTTGATAAAATATAGTAAAAAGTATGAACAAATTGTGTTGAATTTATTAGGAAGAACAGTAATAGTTGACAATATGGAAACAGCAATAAAGGTTTCAAAACAAAACTCATATTCATTTAGAATAATAACCTTAGATGGAGATGTTATAAATCCATCAGGAGCAATCACAGGAGGGTCAGTAGCTAAGAAAACTGTTAATATTCTAGGTAGAGGAAAAGAAATAGAAAAACTTGAAAAAGAAATAGCAAAACTTAAAGAAAAAATAGAAAACTTGGAAAAAGAAAAAGCAGAATATGAAAGCTCAATAGAAGATATATTAGAAAATGCAGAAGCTTTAGAAAAAGAACTACAAGAAATAGAAATAACATATGCTACAGGAAAACAAAAAATAATAGCAATAGATGAAAATATATCTAGAATAGAAATGAGATTGAATAAATTAAAAGAAGAACAATCAAAATTAGAAGAACAAAAAAATCAATCAACTGAAAATAAAAAGAATATAGAAAATGAAATAAAAGGAATATCAGAAGAAAATGAAAAGTTGTCAAAAATAATTACAGAATTTGCAGAGTTAAATAAAGATAATCAAAAATACATAGATGACTTGAATTTTGATATAACAAACTTAAAAATTTCAGTATCTTCATTTGATGAAAGTGAAAGTTCAATTCAAGAAATACAAGAAAGAATAGATACAGAATTAGAAAATACAAGTAAAAGTATAGAAAATAAAAAGCTGCAAATAGAACAAATAAAACAAGACAATTTTAACTTGGAAAAATCAATTCAAGAAATAAAAGAAAAAATAAATAATATAAAAGAAACAGTACAACAAAGTGGCTCAAAAATAGAAGAAATGAAAAAAGAAAGAATTGAAAAAAATCAAAAATTATCATTACAAGAAGAGGAGATAACATCAAAATTTAAAGTTATAGAAGATTTAAAAGCTCAAATTGTAAAAATAGAAGTAAGAAAAACAAAACTAGAAGAAGACATTAATGAAATAATCAATAAGATGTGGGAAGAATATGAACTTACTCCAAATAATGTAGTAGACTATAAAAAGCCAGACAATGTGCAATTAACACAAAAGAAAGTAAAAGGTCTAAGAAATGAAATAAGAGAACTAGGAAGTGTTAATGTAGACTCAATCGAAGAATATAAGACATTAAAAGAAAGATATGACTTTATGTGTGAACAAAGAGTGGATTTAGAAAACACAATGTCAAAATTAAGAAAAGTAATATCTGATATGACAGGAATAATGAAACAACAGTTTAAAGAACAATTTGCATTAATAAACAAAAACTTCTCTGAAGTGTTTAAAGAATTATTTGGTGGTGGAAATGCAAGTCTAAAACTAGAAGATGAAGAAAATATTTTAGAATGTGGAATAGAAATAACAGTACAACCACCAGGAAAAAAATTGCAAAATATGATGTTATTATCGGGAGGAGAAAAAGCATTTACAGCAATAGCTTTATTATTTGCAATATTAAAAATAAATCCAGCACCATTCTGTGTCCTTGATGAAATAGAAGCAGCACTTGATGATGTAAATGTTTATAGATATGCAGAATATTTAAAGAAATTTGCAAAAGATACTCAATTTTTGGTTATAACTCATAGAAAAGGTACTATGGAAGCTGCTGATACGGTATATGGGGTTACTATGGAAGAGAGTGGAATTTCAAAATTGTTGTCTATGAAATTGAGAGAACATTAAATAGAGTTAGATTCTAAAATAACAATAAGATTATCTGGCAATAAAAATTTAATGGCAGAGGCAAAAGCAGAATTACAAAAACATTTTGAGAATATTACATTTTAAAAATAAAAGGTTCATAAAGTATTATACTTACGAACCTTTTATTTTTTTAAACGTAATATTTGTATATCTATTTTAAACAGACAATGAATTAACTGAGTCACGAGTTAAATTTCTTATAGGAGCCATTAAAACTTTTCCTGTACCCCTATAAACATTTACAAAGCCTTCTCCTGAAATAGCAGAGCCAATCAAATTTTTGGTTGATTTTTCAACAGTAAAGTTAAGTCCCTTTGACCACGCAATTGCAAAATTTCCGTCAATTTTTAAGACATCATCTTGTAGTTCTATTTCTAGTAATTCTTCTCTTGGAACAGGTGATTCTAAAGCTACAAATCCATTACCAGAAAGGCTTAAATTAAATAATCCTTCATTTCCTAAGACAGCTGAAGATAAATTACTGCGCATAACAACTTGTTGTTGTATTCTGGATTCACAAGCTAAAAATAAACCATCATCTAAAACTATTCCACCATCCCAATTAGATAAATCTTCTAATAAAATGTGTTTATATGTAGGTTCTAAAACCAAAGTTCCTGACCCTTTGTATTTTGGTTTTACAGAACTTTCTTTGGTAACACTTCCTTTAATAGTTTTACCAAGAAAATCACCAACTCCTTTTACGTCTGCAACTGCTTCAACATCTCCAACAGACCATTGCATTGCACCAGAACTTGTTGTATACTCATTATTTTCTAAGTTTATAATAAGTTGTCTTTTTCTTACACTCATTCTTGAACAATAGTAAGCAGTTATAGCAGTTGAAGGCATTACGCTTAAATCACTCATATATTCTATAACTTTCATTCCTGCTTTAGAATCTGCTATACGTATATCATCATTATCTTGTAAATTATTAATTCTATACATAATATTACCTCTTTTCTATTTATTGAAATAATTATATAGATAAAGGATAAAATTGTCGATGAAATTTCATAATACTAAAAATAAAAAACTCAAAAGTATACAACTTTCGAGTTTTGATTGGATATAAATTTTTCTATCTCTTACTAAATTGTGGAGCTTTTCTAGCTTTTTTAAGACCGTATTTTTTTCTTTCTTTCATACGAGGATCTCTTGTTAAGAATCCGTTTGATTTTAATGTTGGTCTATATTCTGAATTAGCTTCATTTAAGGCTCTAGCTATACCATGTCTGATAGCTCCAGCTTGACCTGTGAATCCTCCACCTTTTACTGTACAAATAACATCATATTTAGCTGTTGTATTAGTAACTGTAAGAGGTTGTCTAACGATAACTTTTAAAGTTTCTAGACCAAAGAATTCATCAATATCTTTACCATTTATAGTTATTTTTCCATTACCTTCAACAAGTCTAACTCTTGCTACTGAAGATTTTCTTCTACCTGTACCATAAAAAACTACATTTTCTTTCTTAGCCATATTATTTTACCTCCCATACTTCTGGTTTTTGTGCTTGGTTTTCATGTTCATTACCTGCATAAACTCTTAATTTTTTAGCCATTTTTCTACCTAAAGAATTATGTGGTAACATTCCTTTTATAGCTAATGTCATAGCTTTTTCTGGATTTTTTTCAAGCATAACTTTTGCAGGAACTTCTTTCATTCCTCCAATATATCCTGAATGATGTCTATAAATTTTTTGATTTAATTTGTTTCCTGTTAAAACTACATCTTTACAATTTAATATAATTACATGATCACCTGTATCAACATTAGGTGTGTATGTTGGTTTATGTTTTCCTCTTAATAATTTTGCAGCTTCTGTTGCAACTCTACCAAGTGGTTTGTTAGCTGCGTCAATTATATACCATTTTCTTTCGATTTCGCTACTTTTAGCACTATATGTTGTATTATTCATGGTAATAATACCCTCCTATTTCTTATTTTATATATTTTTTTATTTATATATGAAACTTAAATATAAAACCACCGGGGAGAGATTTCACATTTAAATCATATTCTAACATTATTGCTAAATAATTTTATTACAAAAACAATGATTTGTCAAGAAATTTTGCAAAAATTTATAAAAGTATTGAATAATTTAGTAATTAAATTTATAATGATTAAGTACAATTATATTAAGTAAGTTTATTAAGAAAAAGATATTAAGATAAAATTAGGAGTGAGGTAATGACAAAAACAGAGGGAAATCATACAAGACCTAGAAAAAAAGAAACCTTCATGCAAGGTGTTATTACATTAGTATTTTCACAACTACTAATTAAAGGATTGGGATTAATTTATACACTATATTTAACAAATAGATCAGGATTTGGAGATAGGGGGAATGGAATTGTAGCAGCAAGTTATCAAATTTATGCAGTATTATTAACAATTTCATCAACAGGAGTTCCAAATGCAATCTCCAAATTAGTTTCAGAAAGAGTCGCATTAGGAGACCATAAAGGAGCTTATAGAATTTTTAAAATAGCGTTTGCAACATTTGCAGTAATTGGTTTAGTAGGAAGTTTAATGTTATTTTTTGGAGCAGGACTAATTGCTAATAATTGGCTACAGATACCAGATGCTGAAATGACACTAGTTGCTTTATCACCAGCAGTATTTTTTGTAGCTATTTCATCAGTAATGAGAGGATATTTTAACGGAAGACAAAATTTAAAAGTTACAGCAAGATCACAAACATTAGAACAAATATTTAAAACAACTTTGACTATAATAATAGTTGAAATTGTTGCGATAATATCAAATACTTCAACTATTTGGATGGCGGGAGGAGCAACACTTGCAACAACACTTGCAACATTTGTTGGATTTGGATATTTATATTTATTTTACCAAACAAGAAGAAGAGAAGTAGCAGCAGAAATACGAGAAACAGTAAATTATAAATATGAAAGAGTTAGAAATATTGTAAAAAAGATTTTGCTAGTATCAATACCAATAGCATTAACAGCAGTAATGTCATCTTTAAATAAGAATATAGATTCATTTACAGTTGTAAGAAGTTTAAAGCAATTTATGGATGAAGATATGGCTATTGCACAATATGGAATATTAGGCGGAAAAGTAGATACTTTAACAAGTTTACCACTATCATTTAATGTAGCTTTTGCTACTGCACTAGTTCCGGCTATTTCAGCGGCTAAGGCAAGAAAAGATAAAAATGAAATAAAGAAAAAATCATCTTTTACATTGTTAACATCAATGTTAATAGGGCTTCCCTGTGCAATAGGTATGTGTGTATTTGCAGGTCCAATATTAAATTTACTATTTCCAAATGCAAGTTCTGGAACGGTAATATTACAAATAAGTGCATTAACTATAATTTTTACTATTTTAGATCAGACAATAAATTCAATATTACAAGGATATGGAAAATTGATGATTCCTACAATAGCATTAGGGTGTCGGAGTTATAGTTAAATTAATATTAAATATAATATTAGTACCAATACCATCAATAGGAGTAAATGGAGCAGCGATAGCATCAGTTGCTTGTCACTTGGTAGCATTTTTGATATCAATAGTTGCATTAAAACGAACAATAAAATTAAATTTATCATTTTCACAATTTGTTATTAAGCCAATAATTGCAACAGGAATAATGGCAGTTTGTTCTTACTTTATTTATTCTGTATTATCAGGAATAATATCAGTAAATATGGCAACAATAATAGCAATAATGTCAGCAATAATTCTATATGGATTATCAATAGTTGCTTTGAAAGTTTTCAAAAAGGAAGAAATAGAAATGCTACCATGTGGAAATAAATTGTGTAAGATATTGGAAAAACTAAAAATATATTAAAATTTACTGAAAAAAAAGAAGGATTTTAGATATTTTTGGCGAATAAAAATAAATAGAAGTACATTTATTGCCTTGTTCACGCAATAAAGTACATAACATTATTATACTTATATTAGGAGGTAATTTAAATGAACAAAGCTGAATTAATCGCAGCAGTAGCTGCAAAAACAGGAGACACAAAAAAAACAGCTGAAGCAGCAGTAAATGCTTTCGTTGAAGTTGTAACAGAAGCTTTAAAAGAAGGAGATAAAGTTCAATTAGTTGGATTTGGATCTTTCGAAGTAAGAAAAAGAGCAGCTAGAAAAGGAAGAAACCCACAAACT
>CAUWFY010000039.1:0-10639 GCA_963558115.1 uncultured Clostridia bacterium | reverse complement strand
GCTCATCTTCTGGATATTGTTCAATATATTCTAAAACTAATTTACAAATATTCATAAGTTTTACCTCGTTTGTTATCGTTTTATAATATTTATTATATATTATATACTACTTAATAACATTATATTCGTTTTTCTAGATTTTGTCAATATCTGTTATTTTTTAAAAACATAATTATCATATTAAAAGTAAATACTTTTCACTTTTAACTTTTTCACATTATATAACATATTGTGGATTTGTTAAACGTTTGTTTGGTTTGGATTAATAATAGAACAAGATGAATATACATCTTGCCTTTCTATTTTTTATTTTTAGTTATAAAATCTTGATATATAAAATTACTCATTTATTATACTTCTATTTATCAACCTTTATCATTTGTTTCATCTATTTTTAGATAACTTTAAAATTCTTAACTTTTCAATCTCATAAAATTTCAAATATCTTTTTATTTAACTTCATATATATCGGTTTCATTTGTTCTTCATTTGTAACATTCGTAATTTCATCTATATCAAACCATTTAACTCCACTATTTTCATCTTCTTTTATTTTTAATTCTTCATTCTCATCTGCTTCTAATAAAAAACAACAATCTAGATGTAGATGAGCTGGTACAAATTTGCCTCTTTTTATGTGACTATTTACTGTAAGTATTTCTATTCCATATATTCCATCACTTAATACTTTTAAATTTTTTATTCCAGTTTCTTCTGTTGCTTCTTTCAATGCTACTTCTAATAAATTTTCATTGCCATCAGCATGACCACCTGTCCATGCCCAAGATTTATATATATTATGATACGCCATTAATATTTTTGTTCTTTGTTTATTTACAATCCAATTAGAAGCTGTAAAGTGACACATTCTATTTTCTCTTGTTAAAACATCTTTAAATGTATCTATATATTCTAATAGCATTTCTTTATCATTTTCTTCTTGTTCATTATATGGTTTATATTTTAAAACTTGTTCTTTTAAATTCATAAAAAATTCATTCCTTTCTCACTTCACTCAAATGCTGCAGAGTAATGAAAATTTTTATTTTTTTCAGATTATTTATTATTCTTCTAACTCAAATTAATATATTTAATCCATCAAAAAATCTAGCACATTCATTCCAGCTGAAACCTCAGATTTGTATAGTTCTGTATATCCACATTTTTTACAACTTACTGTAATAAATTTTTTATTTTGAACATCAAATATTTTTGAAAAATTACCACCTGTTGCTTGAAATTGATCTTTTTCAAATTCATTGTTTCCACATTTACAACATTTCCATTCCATATTTATTTTTCTCCTAACATAATATTATTTATTTTCATTAATAAACTTTAAAAAATCCCTACAATATTTCCTTTTTCATCTATGTCAATACTTTCTGCTGCTGGATGTTTAGGTAATCCTGGCATTGTCATTATTTTTCCTGCTAGAGCTACTATAAATCCTGCTCCTGCTTTTAATTCTAAGTCTCTAATTGTAATATAATATTCATCATCACATTTTAGATTTTTAGGATTATCTGAGAATGAATATTGAGTTTTTGCAATACATACCGGTAAGTTTCCATATCCTTGTAATTTAAACTGCTCAATTTTTTGTTTAGCTTCTTCTTCATAAATTACACCTTTTGCACCATATATATCTTTAGCTATTTTTTCAATTTTTTCTTTTATATCTTCTTTTAAAGAATAAGTAAATTTAAACTCTTCTTCTTTTTCAACCAAATTTACAAGTTTTTGTGCTATATCTGTTGCTCCTTCTCCTCCTTTTGCCCATCCTTCTACTATACTTAGTTCAATTTCTTTTTCGTTTAACTTGTCTTTAATATATTTAATTTCTTCTTCTGTATCAGAATTATATCTATTTAAAGCAACTATTACATTTAATCCAAATTTATTTTTTATATTGTCTATATGTCTATATAGGTTTTCTATTCCATTTTTTATTCCTTCTATACTTTCTTCTTGAATCTTATCTTTTTCAATTCCTCCATGATATTTTATTGCTTTTATAGTTGCTACAATAACTACTGCATTTGGCTTTAAGTCTGCTTTTCTACATTTTATATTTAAAAATTTTTCTGCTCCTAAATCTGCTCCAAATCCCGCTTCTGTTATTACATATTCTCCTAATTTTAATGCCATTTTTGTTGCTATAATACTATTACATCCATGTGCAATATTTGCAAATGGTCCTCCATGTATAATTGCTGGTGTGTGTTCTAGTGTTTGGACTAAATTTGGTTTTATTGCATCTTTTAATAATACTGTCATTGCTCCTTCTGCTTTTAAATCTTTTGCATAAATTGGCTCTTCTTTTGAATTATATCCAATTATTATATTTCCTAATTTTTCTCTTAAATCTGCTATGTCTTCTGCTAAACATAGTATTGCCATAATTTCTGAAGCTACTGAAATATCAAAGCCATCTTTTCTTGTTTTTATATTTTTTTCTTCTGATAAACCTGTTTCTACTACTCTTAATTGTCTATCATTTAAATCTACACATCTTTTCCAAGTAACTTCTTTAAAATCAAGTTCATTACCAAAATAAATATGATTATCAATCATGCTAGCCAAAAGGTTATTTGCTGAAGTAATTGCATGAATATCTCCTGTAAAATGTAAATTTATATCTTCCATTGGAGCTACTTGTACTTTTCCTCCCCCAGTTGCGCCTCCTTTTATTCCAAAAACAGGGCCTAGCGATGGTTCTCTTAAGGCTAATATTGACTTTTTATTTATTTTTCTTAATCCGTCTGCAATAGCTATTGAAACTGTAGTTTTTCCTTCTCCTAATGGCGTTGGACTTAAAGCTGTTACTAATACTAATTTTCCATCTTTATTGTCTTTTACTTTTTCAAAAACTTTTTCAGATATTTTTGCTTTATAACTTCCATATTGCTCAATATCTTCCTCATTTATTCCTATTTTACTAGCTATTTTAGTGATTTTTTCTAATTCTACACTTTTTGCAATTTCTATATCAGTCATTTTTTCGCTCCTTCCCTCTATATAGCTAAAATTCACTAATATTTACTACTAATAATATATTTTAAACTTTGCTATATAAAATATAAATTTAGCTTTATATCCAATTTTATATCTATAAATTTTAAAAAAGTATATGTTGTATAAAACTTATTTTTATTTTGGTATCACTATATTTCTGTTAATTTAAGAATTTTATCTTTGATTTTATTATTTCTTACTAGCAAAATTTATGCTATTATTCCTACTCCTACTCCAATTAAAGCTCCTACTATTACTTGTACAGGTGTATGTCCTAATACTTCTACTAATTTTTCTGAAACTTGTACTCCTGTTAAGCCAGGTGTTTCTATAAGTTTATTTAATAATTTTGCTTGTTTTCCTGCTGCTCTTCTTACTCCACAAGCATCATACATAACTATAAATGCAACTATAAATGCTAATGCAAATATAGGTGAATTTACACCTTCATATTTTCCAATTAATGTTGCTATCCCCGCAACAACTGCTGAATGAGAACTTGGCATTCCTCCTGCTCCCATTATTCTTTTAAAATTGAATTTTTTAGTAGTTACTAAATCATATATCAACTTAAATAATTGTATTCCAAACCATAGAAAAAATGGTATATATATATATTTGTTTTGTATAAAATCCATAAATGTATTCATTGTATTCCCCTCTCTTATTTTATCAAATTTAGATAATATTTTTTGTATAGAAATTTCAACTTTTATCTTGTACCTTCATAACAAAGTATTCTTCAACAAAAACTGTAATAACTCTTTTTATAACTTCAATACTTTTCTTTATATTATCTTTCTTTTATTATTCTTTTGTTTCAAAATCTTCTTCTTCAATATTTCCATCTTTATTTAATAATATTGTAATTTTTCTTTCTGCATCTTCTAACATTTTACTGCATTCTTTTGATATTTTCATTCCTGCTTCAAATTTTTCAACTGATTCATCTAAGTTTAACTTTCCTGCTTCTAGTTCTTTTATTATATTTTCTAATTCTTCTATTTGCTCTTCAAAATTCTTTTTCATATTTTATTTTCCTTCCTTGCTTTTGAAATCTTTATAATTTCTTGAATTTTAAAATTTACTATTTTTTATATTTTTTGTTTATAATATCTATTATATTATTCCTATTCAATCCATGACTCAAACTATCTTTAACCATTTTATCTATATCCATTTATTTACTATATATTAGTTTTTATAAAATTATTACGATTGTTTGAAATATATAAAATGTCATTAATATAGTCTTATATATTAATAAATTATCAACATCATATTCGATTAATTATATTATTTTAGCTTGAACTTTTCCATCAGTTAATCGTATATCAATATTGTCATCTTTCTTTAATTCTTCTATACTTTTAACTATTTTACCTTCTTTTTCTGCTATCGAATAACCTCTCATTAAAGTTTTCAATGGACTTAACGTATCTAATTTTGCAACTAATTCTACATATCTCTTTTTTTCTTTTTCGTTTTTAGTATTTATCAAGTTTTCTAACTGTTTTATATATGAATCTAATTTTATATAGTTTTCATTAATCCTTCTTGTTGGTTCTTTAAATACAAAGCTTGACATACATTTTTCATATCTTAACTTCATTATTTCTACTTTTTTGGTTAAAGATATTTTTAACCTATTTTGATATGTATTTATTTTCTGTTTTAATTCATAAATATCTGGAACTGCTAATTCAGCTGCTGCTGATGGAGTTGGTGCTCGTAAATCTGCTACAAAGTCAGATATTGAAAAATCTGTCTCATGTCCTACTGCTGAAATTATTGGTATTTTTGAGTTATATATACTGTATGCTACAATTTCTTCATTAAATGGCCATAAATCTTCTAGTGAGCCTCCTCCTCTTGCTAGTATCAGAACATCTGCTAAGTTATTTTCATTCATATATTCTATACCTTTAGCTATTTTTTCTGCTGCACCTTCTCCTTGAACTGGTACTGGTAATAGTCGTATATAGACATTTGGATTTCTTCTTGTTGATACATTTATTATATCTCTAATAACAGATCCTGTTTGTGAAGTTAATACTCCTATAACTTTTGGCATTAATGGTATTTTCTTTTTATTAGCTACATCAAATAATCCTTTTTCTTCTAATTCCTTTTTTAGTTTTTGATATTTTGTATATAAGTCTCCTACACCATCTTCTTCCATTGCTTTTACATATATTTGATATATACCATCTCTTTCAAATACAGATACTGTTCCAAACACAAATACTTTTGTTCCGTCTTTAGGTTCAAACATTAATTTTTGAGCATATGATTTGAACATTATACATTTTATTAATGAATTTTCATCTTTTAATGTAAAATACATATGGCCTGTATAATGATGTTTGAAATTTGATATTTCTCCTTTTATTAGAACATTGTTCAAATATTCGTCATCTGCTATTTTATCTTTTATATATTTATTTAAATCTGTAACACTTATTGCCATTTCTGCATATTTCATAAAAATATATTCCTTTCATCCTTTATATTTAAACTAGGGATATTTTATAAATAAAATATCCCTATAAATACTATTCTTTTACTATACTTGCTAAAATCCCATTAACAAATTTTTTTGATGAATCTTCTCCATATTTTTTTGCTAGTTCTACTGCTTCATTTATAACTACTTTAAAAGGTATTTCTTTATATTTTATTTCATAAATAGCTAATTTTAAAATTGCTAAATCTATTTTAGAAATTCTTTCTATTTTCCAGTCAGATTTTAGATTTTTTTCAATTTGTAATTGTATTTCTTCTTTATTTTTTTCTATTCCTAAAACTGCATCTTCTATATATTCTTTTGCTTCTTCATTTTCTATATTATTACTTTCAAAATATAAGTCCATTTGTTCTTTTTGCTCTTCTATTGTTTTTTTGTTTTGTATTTCTATACTATATAACAATTTAAAAGCTTGTTCTCTAATCGCTGTTCTATTCATAATTACCCTTTCTATCTACATCTTATCTATAAATTTTTTTAATTTTGCTTTCACATCTTCCTTATTTCTTTGAACATAATTTCCTATAAATGCTCCTAAGAATAACACAACTATTGCTAAAATTAATTTATCTAGCCTTGTTATTAATATTAAAATTGCTATTACTATTCCTATTATTGCACCTTTGTATTGATTCCAAAAATCTTTAAAATTGTTCATTATTTACACTTCCTTTCTTTGCCCAAGTATAAATTTTGATTTTATGCATTTTCTTCTTTTGGAGCAACTTTTTTAACAGTTATATTTACTTCATTTACTTCTAAATCTGTTGCTTTTTTTATTTTTTCTTTTATGCTAGTTTGAAGTTTAGCAGATAAATCTTTTATTACTGCTTCTGAACTTACTATTAAATTTGCATATACTTTAACATTATTGTCTTTATCTAATTCAACTCTAGTTGTTACATCTTCTGTGCTTTCAAATCCTTTTGCTACAGAATTTACTAAGTTTTCTATTGTTTCTTTAGAAATCATTAATTTTCCACTTTCATTTTCTAGTAATACCCCTTGTCTTTCTTTTATTTGTTCTCTTGATGTTGAATCAAAGAATATACATTTAATTGAAAGTAATATAAATACTACACTAACACCAAGTATTACTTTTCCCCAAGTGCTACTAACTATTGCTCCTTTTATTATTTCCCCTACTAAGTCAATATCTACCCATCCAAATACTAATAAACAAGCTAATACAGATATTATTAGTATTACATATGAATATATTATTAATGTAAGTTTTTCTAAAATTTTCATCTTTTTCTTCTCCTTTTCTTATTATATATAATGTGAGATTTTTTATAAACTAATTGTTTTTTTGTTAGTTATATTTTATATTTTCTTATCCATTATATAATTAATCATTTTCTTCTGTTTTTTCTTCTTTATCTTCATTAGGCTTAGCTACATCTGTGTTAACACCTTGAACATGAACATTTACTTCTTCAACTTTTAACCCTGTCATTCCTTCTACAGATTTTTTTACTCTATTTTGGATTTCAAATGCAACATCTGGTATTCTTGAACCATATTCTACTATGATATTTACATCAATTTTTACCTTTTCTTCTTCTATGTCAACTTTAATTCCTTTTGCTAAGTTTTTCTTTCCACTTAAAACTTCTGTAATTCCTCCAGCAAATCCTCCAGCCATTCCAGATACTCCTTGCACTTCTGAAACTGCAACTCCTGCAATTACTGCAACTACATCGTTAGATATTTTTATTCCTTCATTTTCTGTTTTTATTTCTTCTTCGAGTTCTACAACTTCCCCATTTTCAACATTTTTGTTTTCTTCTTCCATTTTTGAATTCCTCCTTTTTGATATCAAAAATTGATATACTTAAATTCTGTGTTTTAAGTATATCAATTTTTCATGATTTTTACAACCTTTATTGGTAAATTTCTTCTAGAAAAACACACCTCTTATAAGGTTTCATTTTTTATTCATATATTCTATACATTTTTGCTCTAATATTTTAAAATCAACAACATTTTTTATGTATGATACATCATAATTATTTATTTTTTGATTGTAAATTATTTTTGCATATTTCTCAATCATAAATTCATTTTTATCAATAAATTCTAATTCTTTTTCAATTAGTATTTTATAATTCTTGTTTTTTTCTAATTTAGGTTTATATAATGTAAGTTCACTTTCTGGTACTGGTATCATATTACTAAGTCTTAAAGTTCCTTTTAATACTGGCATTTTATCAACTTCTTTATTTGATATTATTCTTATAATCGGTACTATTGATTTTCTAATTTCATTATTTTTATAGTCAGATTTCTTAGGTGACGACATTGGAATATAGTAGTTTAAAAAATTAATCTTCAATACAATTCCTAAATATTTTCTTGTAGATTTTCTTATCTCTTCTTTGTTATCATAAACTCTTTTGTCAAACTTTCTTAAATAATTTATATATTTATCTGATATAGAATATAATTTCATATTTCCTCCTAAATATAAAAATGGTAAAGATCTAAATCTTTACCATCGATTTTACAGTTCCCACTTATTGGTAGGGTTCACCTGATTTTCAACTGTAAATAGATATTAATATCTACTTATATTATATTCATTATATTTCATTTTTATACTACTTGTCAACATTTTTTGATATTTTTTTAAAATCTCTTTCTTATTAGTTAAATACCTCAAATTCTTCAATAGGATTCCCTCTCAAAAACTCCTGTATTGTCATTCTCTTTGCATTTTCTCCTTGAATTTCTATTACTTTTAAAATTCCTTCTTTTGTCTTTATAAATATACCATCTTTTTTATCTGAAACTATAACAGTTCCATCACGCATGAAATCCATTGGTCCTCCAACCATTATCTCAGTTGATTTTGCTACATCTACTTTCCAAAATTTGATTTTCTTATCATTTAGAAATGTATATGCACCCATTATTGGATTTAAACCTCTTACTAAATTTTTTATTTGTTCTGCTGTTTGTTCTTCCCAATTTATTTTAGCCATTTCTTTAGATAGCATTGGTGCCATTGAAAATTTTCCTTCTTGTTTAGTTCTAGTTACTGTTCCATTTTCTATATTTTTTAAGGTTTTTACTAATAGTTCTCCACCTAATTTAGAAAGTCTGTCCCATAATTCTCCTGTTGTTTCATCTTCTCCTATAGTTACTTCTTCTTTTAAAATCATATCTCCTGTATCCATTCCTTCGTCCATATACATTGTAGTAATTCCAGTAGTTTTATCTCCATTTAATACCGCCCATTGTATAGGTGCTGCTCCTCTATATTTCGGAAGTAGTGAAGCATGAACATTGATACATCCTAATTTTGGTATTTCTAGAATTTCTTTTGGTAGTATTTTTCCATATGCCACAACACAAATCACATCTGGATTTAATTCTTTTATTTCTTTTATAAACTCTTCATTATTTCTTACTTTTTGTGGTTGAAATATTTTCAAGTTTTGTTTTGTTGCAAATTCTTTTACAGGTGATGCTACCATTTTCATTCCTCTTCCCTTTGGTCTGTCTGGATTTGTTACAACTCCTATAATTTCATAATTTGCTTCATATATAGCTTTTAGGCTTTCTTCAGCAAAATCAGGTGTTCCCATAAATACTATTTTCATACTCTCTTCATCCTTTCCTGTATAATTTTTTAATGAAGATTTCATCTTAATATTTAATATTAATTAAAATATCAAATATTATCTTCTAATTATAAAAGTCTTAATATTTATTAAGTTAATAAAAATATTGAAACTTTTATATTTTACATTTTTCATTTATATTTTATTATTTTTCACTTGAGTTTGGATCAATATATTCTAAAGTTCCCGGAACTATTTTATCAATAAATAATTCTCCATCTAAATGATCTAGTTCGTGGCAGATTGCTTGTGCTAATAACTCTTTTGCTTTTACTCTCATTCTTTTTCCTTCTCTATCAGTATATTCAGCTGTTACTTCTGCTGGACGAACTACTTTTGCAAATTCATTTGGAAAACTTAAGCATCCTTCTTCAACTTCTTGTTCTCCTTTTGTTTTAATTATTATAGGATTTATTAATACAATTGGTCCTTTGTCATCATAAAGATCAATTACTACTACTCTTTTTAATATTCCAACTTGTACTGCTGCTAATCCTACACCATTATATTTATGCATCGTTTCTATCATATCATCTATAAGTGATTGTATTTTTTCATTTGATATATCTTCATATGGTACTTCTCTTGATTTTTTCTTTAATATTTCGTCACCTTGATATCTTAAATTTCTTATTGCCATAGTTTAATTCATCCTTTCCTTATATCTTTTAATATTTGTATATTTTTGGAACAAAAGTGAAATGTTTAATTTCATATTTTTATTAACTCATATTATTTGGATTTACATCAATTGAAATTCTTATATCTTTTATATTTTTACTATAAATTTCTTTTAAAGTTTGATTTAATATTTCGTTTGCTTCAACTGTTATATTTCCTTTTATTATAATTCTCCATCTATATCTATTTTGAATTTTATCTATTGGAGATGGCATTGGTCTAAATATTTTAAACTCTTCTTGATTTAATTTTTCTAGTAGTTTTTTATACATTTCGTTTGAAATATTTTTTATATTATATTCATTTAAACCATTAAAACTAATTAATATTATATCGCATAATGGTGGATATTTCAACTGTTTTCTTAATGCTATTTCAGTTTCATAAAACATCTCATAGTTTTGTTTTTGTGCACATATTATGCTAAAATTATCAGGATTATATGTCTGTATTATTACCTTTCCTGATAAATTTTCTCTTCCTGCTCTTCCTGCAACTTGTGTTAAAATTTGAAAAGTTCTTTCATTTGCTCTATAATCATCTATATTTAATGAACTATCAGCTGCTATAACACCAACTAATGTAACATTTGGAAAATGATGTCCTTTTACTACCATTTGTGTTCCTATTAATATATCAATATTTTCATTCTTAAATTTATTTAATATTTCTTCATGAGAATTTTTCTTAGTAACTGTATCTATATCCATTCTAATTGTAGATGCATTTGGAAATTGTTTGTTAATTTCTTGTTCTAATTTTTGTGTTCCTGTTCCAAAATATC
>CAUWFY010000038.1:0-10678 GCA_963558115.1 uncultured Clostridia bacterium | reverse complement strand
TATAAAGGGATAGAAGGATTATTTATGGCAGGACAAATAAATGGTACTTCTGGGTATGAAGAAGCAGCATGTCAAGGATTACTTGCTGGAATAAATGCAACACAAAAAATAAAGGGAAAAGAGCCATTAATATTAGACAGAACACAAGGATATATAGGGGTTTTAATAGATGATATAGTAACAAAAGGAACTAATGAACCTTATAGAATGATGACTTCTAGGGCAGAATATAGACTTTTATTAAGGCAGGATAATGCAGACTTAAGGTTAACTGGAATAGGACATGAAATAGGTTTAATATCTGATGAAAGATACCAAAGATTTTTATCTAAAAAAGAGAATATAGAAAAAGAAGTAGAAAGATTGAAGAAAACAGTAGTAAAACCAACAGAAAAAGTAAACGAAATATTAAGAAAATGTGGTACATCGGAATTAAATAATGGAAGTAAAATGGCTGAATTAATAAAAAGACCAGAAGTTTCTTATGAAATATTAAAAGATATAGATGAAAATAGACCGGAACTTACATATCAAGAGAAAGAAGAAGTTGAAATTCAAATAAAATATGAAGGATATATTAAGTTGCAAGAAGAACAAGTAGCAAAATTTAAAAAATTAGAAGAAAAGATTTTACCAGAAAACATAGATTATGAAACAATTAATGGAATAAGCTTAGAAGGAAAACAAAAATTAAATAAATTTAAACCTCGTTCAATAGGTCAAGCCTCTAGAATATCAGGAGTTTCGCCAGCAGATGTATCAGTTCTTTTAGTATATTTACAACAGATAGGAAATAAAAAATAAAGAAAAAATATATTGAAAATAGATAAAGTATGAGAATAATATAAAAATATATTTAAAAGTTGTATTAATTTAAAGAAAGGAAAAGAAAAATGAAAATAGAAGAGTTTTCTAATCTAATGATTTCATATGGAAAAGAAATTTCAATAGAATTTTCAAATATTCAGATTGAAAGGTTCTATAAATATATGAATTTACTGATAGAATGGAATGAAAAAATAAATTTAACAGCTATTACAGAGCCAAAAGAGATAATAATAAAACATTTTATTGATTCTTTAACTATATTAAAGGATATAAAAGGAAAACATACACTTGTTGATGTAGGAACAGGTGCAGGTTTTCCGGGAATACCATTAAAAATAATGAATGAAGAAATAAAAATTACATTATTAGATTCTTTAAATAAAAGAATAAATTTTTTAGATGAAGTAATTAAAGAACTAGATTTAAAAAATATAGAAACAATACATTCTAGAGTAGAAGAAGCTGGAAAAAACAAAAAATACAGAGAAAGCTTTGATATAGCAACTGCTAGAGCTGTTGCAAACTTAGCAACTTTATCAGAATATATATTACCATTGGTAAAAGTTGGTGGAAAAAGTATTTGCATGAAAGGCTCTGAAGTGAGTGAAGAAATTCAAAATAGTAAAAAAGCAATATCAATATTAGGTGGAGAGATAGAAAATATAAATAATTTTCAATTACCTAAATCAGATATGACGAGAAATATAGTAATTATTAAAAAAATCAAAAATACTTCAAATAAATATCCAAGAAAACCTGGAACACCATCTAAAGAACCAATAAATTAATGATTAAAGTTTCTTGTAAAACATGAAAACTGTACTAGAGATATATTTTAGTACAGTTTATTTTTATATTTTGAAAAAGTTGTTAATATATAATGTTTTTTACAAATTAACCGCTGAAAATACTTGATAATTATGATTTTTTTAGATTTTGACTACTTATTTCATTCAGAAAGAATTGGTAAGGCTTCCTCATGAGCCTCTCTCACTCAGACCCTTTCATACTTCAAGTACCGTGAGCATTCCTCATTCGAAAGCCTAACCAATTCTAATCTTCATTCCAGGCGAACGTCAAAATCTAAAAAAATCATAATTATCAACTATTTTCAGCTTCTCTACAATAAAAACTATTCTTATGTAACAAAAAGTTAAAAAAATATCTTAAATTTATTGACTTTTTGGTTATATTTATATATGATAATAATAGGAAATAAATAAAACACATAAGTAAAACTTAACTTAAATGGAGGCGGAATAATTGGGAAAAGTTATATCAGTAGCAAATCAAAAAGGTGGAGTAGGAAAAACAACAACAACAGTCAATTTAGGAACAATTCTAGCAAAAAAAGGAAAAAAAGTCTTATTAATAGATGCAGACCCGCAAGGAAATGCTTCTAGTGGATTAGGAGTTGAAAAAGAAGTTGAAAGTTCTACATATGATATTTTAGTAAATGAAACAGAAATGAGTGAAGCAGTACAAACAACAATAATAAAAAACTTATATGTATGTCCATCAAATATGAGTCTAGCAGGAGCAGAAGTAGAATTAGTTTCTATGATGTCAAGAGAGCAAAGATTAAAAGAAAAATTAGAACCTGTAAAGGACATATTTGACTATATTTTAATAGATTGTCCACCATCATTAGGATTAATAACTTTAAATGCGTTTACAGCATCAGATAGTGTATTAATCCCAGTACAATGTGAGTATTTTGCATTAGAAGGATTAGGACAACTAATAAATACAGTAAATTTGGTAAAAAGACATTTAAATAAAAATATTGAAATTGAAGGTGCCCTTCTTACAATGTATGATATAAGAACGAACTTATCAAATCAAGTAGTAAAAGAAGTAAAAAAATACTTCAATGATAAAGTATATAAAACAGTAATACCAAGAAATGTAAGATTAAGTGAAGCTCCTAGTTATGGAATGCCTATAACTGAATATGATCCAAAATCAAAAGGAGCAAAAAGTTATGAGAAATTTACAAGAGAATTTTTAAAAATAAATGATGAAGAAAAGAAAGCAAAACATATGCAATAAAATAACAAAGGAATAGAAAGGATGGATGAAAATGGCTAAAATGACAGGATTAGGGAAAGGATTAGATGCTTTATTTGGACCAGCTCCAGAAGAAGAACAAGCAAAGGATGATGATATTTTAAAAAACTTGAAAATAACAGAAGTAGAGCCAAATAGAGAACAACCAAGAAAGAATTTTGACCAAGAAGCCTTAGAGGAATTAGCAGAATCTATAAAAGAATACGGACTAATACAACCAATAGTAGTAACAAAAAAAGAAGGATATTATAGTATTATAGCTGGAGAAAGAAGATGGAGAGCATCAAAGATAGCAGGATTACAAGAAATACCAGCAATAGTAAGAGAAGATAATGAGAAAATAAATTCAGAAATATCATTAATAGAAAATATGCAAAGAGAAGACTTAAACCCATATGAAAAAGCATTAGGAGTAAGAACATTAATAGATAATTATGGACTAACACAAGAAGAAGTTGCAAAAAAATTAGGAAAAGGAAGAAGTACAATAGCAAATATTGTTAGAGTATTAAACCTAGAACCACGAGTTTTAGAAATGGCAAAAGAAGGAAAACTAACAGAAGGACATTGTAAAGCCTTACTTGCAATAACAGACCCAGAAAAACAATATAAAACAGCGATACAAATGTTAGAAAGAGGAGCAACAGTAAGGCAAGTAGAGAAAAAAGCAAGAATAAAAGAAACAAAAGAAGAATTAGATAGAAACCATATATTATATAAAAGTATAGAAGATAATTTCCAAAGTTTTTTTGGATCTAAAGTAAGACTTGATGCAGGAAAAAGAAGGGGAAAAATTATCATAGAATATACTTCAAACGATGATTTAGAAAGAATATTAGGATTAATAAAATAAGTTATAATTTTTAAAGAAAGAGATGATGTGATGGAAAATATATTAGAATTATTAAGGACAGATAGTTTCATACTAGCATTATCAGTGATAGTAATTTTATTAATAATAGGATTAATAGTTATAACAATTAAATTTAATAAAATAAGCAAAAAGTATACATTATTCATGAAAAAATTAGGAAATGGTAAAGATATAGAAGAAGACTTAGAAAATTATATGTATAGAGTAGAAAGAGTCGAAAAACAAAATGCAGAAATATTAAATTACATAAAAAATGTAGATAATGACTTAAGCAAATGTATTCAAAAAATAGGAATAGTTAGATATAATGCATTTCAAGATACTGGAAGCGATTTGAGTTTTGCATTAGCATTATTAGATGAAAAAAATAATGGTGTTGTATTAAATGGAATCTATTCAAGAGAAATGTCAAATATTTATGCAAAGCCAGTTGAAAATGGAAAATCTAAATATACTATTTCAGAAGAAGAAGGTTTGGCAATAGAAAAAGCAATGAATAGTGATGGGACATATAGAATTAAATAGACAAGATTAATATTCAATATTATATATATTTTTTAGTTTTTAAAAAGAAAAATATTTAATAAAGGAATAAAAATATATTATCTGATTAGTTATCAAAAGAGGATATCCTAAAACAGGAATCCTCTATGTTTTTTATAGTAAAAAAATTTTATAATAAATAGTGATAAATGAATAGATTTAATTGAGGATTACAATTTATAGCCTCAAAGAACATTGATTAGATAAATTTTTGAAAATTCTAAATAGACTTTATGTATCTTTAAAAATTAAAAATTTTTAAAAATACTATTGACAAAAAGTTTTAAAAATGCTAATATAAATACTGTCGTAAGACATTGGCAATAATATGGAGAGGTGGTCGAGTTGGTTTATGGCACCAGTCTTGAAAATTGGCGTGCGTTTGTAGCGTACCGTGGGTTCGAATCCCACCCTCTCCGCCAATAATTTAAAAGTTAGATATAATAATAATATCTAACTTTTAGTTTATAATTGGAGATGTACCCAAGTGGTGAAGGGGACTGTTTGCTAAACAGTTAGGTCGAGAAATCGGCGCGGAGGTTCGAACCCTCTCATCTCCGCCAAAAATAGCTTAAAGTAAAGACTTTAAGTTATTTTTTTTGCTTTATATAAAAATATAGAAGATGAAATAAAGTAAAATAAGATGAATTAAGATAAAATATATATCGTGAAAATATCGTGATTTTGAAAATTAAGATATTTATTGTAAAATAATTTTTAATTTGTTATAATAGAAATAGTTAAAAATTGAGACAATAAATATGAGGAGATGATAAGTATGAGTAAAAAAATATATACAATAAATGAGATAAAACAAATTTTGAAAAAAATACTAGAAGATATGCCTGTATATAGTGTAGTGCTTTTTGGTTCTTATGCAAAGAATTTAGCAACAGAAAATAGTGATTTAGATTTAATAATAGATACAAAAGAACAGTTAATGGGATTTAAACTATATAGCTTAATTACTAAAATAGAAGAAGAATTTAAAAAAAATGTTGATGCATTTGAAAAGTCAGAAATTATAGAAAATTCAAAAATAGATGAAGAAATAAAAAAGACAGGGGTTGTAGTTTATGAAAAATAAAGAATATGTATCTTTTGTAAAAATGATAGAATATGCAGATAAAGCAATTAGATATGTGAATGGATATAATTTTAAACAATTTTGCGATGATGAAAAAACAATAGATGCTACAATATTTGCTATAAGTCAAATAGGTGAATTAGTAAAAAATATTTCAAAAGAAACGATGAATAAATATGATAATATAGAATGGAATATGATAAAAGGATTAAGAAATAGAATAGTACATGATTATGAAGGAATAAGTTTAAAAAGTATATGGTATGTTATAGAAAATGACCTCACAGAATTAAAAGAAAAACTACAAAACATGTTAGATGAAGATAAAAATAATAAATAATTTAAATAAAATATTTTATAAAATAATATAAAGTGAATTAGGCTTTATATTATTTTTTTACTTCGTATAAAATTATAGAATATGAAATAATGTAAAATATAAAATGAAATTAAAAAAAGCTTAATAAACCACAAATAAATATTGACAGTAAAATATAGCAAATATATAATGAGAAAAAAGGGAGGAAAATAAAGTGATAAGCAAAAGAAGAAAAAAATTAATTTGTTTAATATTAGTAATTATAAGTTTTTCAATTAAATCATATGCGTCTAATGAGTTAGAAAACATAATAGTTGATAGAAATGAAAATATAGAAAATGGATATATTAAAGATAATTTGACAATAAATGAAGATGTTTCATCTGTAACTGAATTAGATAGTAAACAACTATATTCTACAACACCTACATTAGAAACTATAAAGACATTTTATTATAAGCAATTAACAAATGAGGTTTCAAAAAATATGTATGATGGAATGAAAAAAGATACAGCAGGAGACAAAGAAAAAATATACATTAGTTTTAATAGTCCGATAACATACAAACTATTGAGTGGAGAGAATAAAGATGATGCGTATTTGAAAAAAGTATATCCATGTTTAAGTGATGCACTTTCAGCATTTATCCATGATAATCCTATGATATATTGGTATCGTGATACAACTACTTATTCAGATTATACATTGAATAAAGATACTAATACGATTACATTTAAAGGAATACATATTCAGTCAGATATAAAGGAAAGAACTGATAATGAAAACTTTAAAAATCAAGTTAATTCTGCGGTAAATTCAATAAAAGGAGATAGTATATATGAAATTGCAAAAAAATGTAATGATTTTGTTTGTAATCATATTACATATCAAAAGGATGAAAGTACAAAAATAGATCAAACAGCATATGGAGCTCTAGTAAAGAAAAAGTCAGTTTGTGAAGGATATTCTCATCTTTTCAAAATTTTGTGTGATAAAAAAGGAGTTATATGTTTAAATATAACAGGTAGGACAGGTACTGCTCCAGATAGTGGTTATCATGCTTGGAATTATGTATATCATACAGTTGAAAAAAAATGGTATGGTGTAGATCCAACGTGGAATGATAGTGGTTCAAATATGTTCCTAGTAGGTGCGGACACTAAAGATACAGGGGATACTCTTACTTTTGGGCAAATGCATATACCAGGATTGAAATACCACAATTCACAGACATTACCAGAAGTTCCTCAATTAACATCTTCAGCATATAAAAAATTCAAGGTAAATATTAGTTATAATACAACTAGTTCAACAACAAAACCAGTAACAGTAACTATAAAAAGTGGAAGAAAATTAAAAGCATTAGATGGGTGGTCAGCACCAGATGAATATACTTTAACAAAACAGTATACTAAAAATACAACAGAAAAAGTAACAGTAACTAATAGGAGAGGAGAAAGAGCAACAGTAGAAATAAAGATAGATAATATATCTATAGATATTCCTACATTTAAAGTGCAATATAGTGAAACAAAACCAACTAATAAAAATGTAACAGTAAAAATTGTTTGTGACAAGACAATGAAAGCATTAACAGGTTGGAATTTATCAGAAGATAAGAAAATATTATCTAAAACATATACTGGAAATAAAAGTGAAAAAGTAAATGTAACTGCAACGAATGGATATACTAAAGAAATACAAGTAAATGTATCTAATATAGATAAGGAATTACCTAAAATAAGTGTAGAATATAGTACAAAAAGTATAACTAATCAAAATGTAAAAGTAACAATAAAAGCAAATGAACAAATGCAGGAAGTAGAGGGATGGAAATTATCTGTAGATAAAAAATCTTTAGAGAAAACTTATATGGATAATATAAAAGAAGAAATAATAGTTAAAGATTTAGCTGGAAATCAACAGAAAGCTAGTATAGAGATTAATAATATAGATAAAGAAACCTCAAGATTTACTGTAAAATATAGTCATACGACTTTAACTAATCAAGATATAGTAGTAGAAATTAGTTCAAGTAAAGAGATAAAACCATTAGAAGGTTGGAATTTATCAGAAGACAAAATGAAATTAACAAAAATATATACAGAAAATAAAACGGAAAAAGTACAAGTTGAATCTGTAAACGGAAATATTGAAATTATTGAAATAGTAGTAAATAAAATAGATAAAGAAAAACCTGAATTGAAGGTGGAATATAGTAATACTAATATAACAAATGAAGCAGTAAAAGTTACAATAAAATCTAATGAAGAAATTCAAACATTAGATGGATGGACATTATTAGAAGATAAAAAAAGCTTAGAAAAAAATTATATAGATAACATGAAAGAAGAAATAATAGTTAAAGATTTAGCAGGAAATGAGCAAAAAGTCATTGTAGAGATTAATAATATAGATAAAGCTCCATCAAAAATTACAGTAAAATATAGTCATAAAAACTTAACGAATGAAAACATAGTAGTGGATATAATTTCAAATAAAGAAATGAGAGAAATAGAAGGTTGGGAATTATCAGAAGACAAAATGAAATTAACAAAAATATATGAAGAAAATCAACAAGAAAAAGTAGAAATAGAATTTATAAATGGGGATAGAGAAACAGTAGAAATATTGATAGACAAAATAGATAAAGAAAAACCTGAATTAAAAGTGGAATATAGTAATACTAATGTAACAAATGAAGCAGTAAAAGTCACGATAAAAGCAAATGAAGAATTGCAACAAGTAGGAGGATGGAGATTATCAGAGGATAGAAGAAGTTTAGAAAGAGAATATATAGAAAATGTAAAAGAAAAAATATTAGTCAAAGATTTAGCTGGAAATATCCAAGAAGCAAATATAGAAATTAACAATATAGATACAGAAACATTGAAATATATTGTAAAATATAGCCATACAACATTAACAAATGAAGATATAGTAGTAGAAATAATTTCAAACAAAGAAATGAAAGAATTAGAAGGCTGGGAGTTATCTGAAGATAGAAAAAAATTAACAAAAATATATACAGAAAATATAAAAGAAGAAGTGCAGATAGAAGATATAAATGGAACAGTTAAAATAGTAGAAATAGTAATAGATAAGATAGATAAAGAAAAACCAGAGTTAGAAGTAGAATATAGCAATAAAGACATAACAAGTGAATCAGTAAAAGTTATAATAAAATCAAATGAGGAATTACAAGGAACTGAAGGTTGGAATTTATCAGAAGATAGAAGAAAATTAGAAAAAGATTTTATGAATAATATAAAAGAAGATGTAATAGTTAAAGATTTAGCTGGAAATGAGCAGAAAGTTAATATAGAAATTAATAATATAGATAAAGAAAATGCAAGATTTACAGTAAGATATAGTCATACGTCTTTAACAAATGAAGATATATTAGTAGAAATAATTTCAAATAAAGAAATGAAACCAATAGATGGTTGGGAATTATCTGAAGATAGAATGAAACTAACAAAAGTTTTTACAGAAAATCAACAAGAAAAAGTAGAAGTTGAGACTATAAATGGCAAGAGTGAGATAATAGAAATAGTAGTAGATAAAATAGATAAAGAAAAACCAGATCTAGAAGTAAAATATAGTAATACTAATATAACAAGTGAAGCAGTAAAAGTTACAATAAAAGCAAATGAAGAATTACAAGAAGTGGAAGGTTGGAAATTATCAGAAGATAAAAGAAGCTTAGAGAAAGAATATATAGACAATGTAGAAGAAGAAATAATAATTAAAGATTTGGCAGGAAATGAACAAAAAGTTAGCATAGAAATTAATAATATAGATAAAGAAATTTCAAAATTCGTAGTAAAATATAGTCATACAACATTAACAAATGAAGATATAGTAGTAGAAATAATTTCAAATAAAGAGATGAAACCAATAGAAGGTTGGATTTTATCAAAAGATAGAAAGAAATTGACAAAAATATATACGGAAAATCAACAAGAAAAAATAGAAGTTGAAGCTATGAATGGAGATACTGAAGTAATAGAAATAGTGATAGATAAAATAGATAAAGAAGGACCAAATTTAGAAATAGAATATAGTGATACTGAGATAACAAGTGAATCAGTAAAAGTTATGATAAAATCAAATGAAGAACTGAAAGAAATAGAAGGTTGGATTTTATCAAAAGATAAGAAAATATTAACAAAAATATTTGATGAAAATACAGAAGAAATAATTGAAATCCAAGATATATCAGGAAATGCTGAAATTGTAGAAATAAAAATTGAAAATATAGACAAAGAAAAAGCAACATATGAAATATTTTATGAAAAAGATGAAATTAATGGGGTAGTATTAGTAACAATAAGATCAGATAAAGAAATAAAACCGGTAGAAGGTTGGGAACTATCGGAAGATAAAAAATCAATTAAAAAAGTTTATTCAGAAAATACAGAAGAAACAATATCACTAGAAGCGATAAATGGAATAAAAGAAAAATTAGAAATTCAAGTTAACAGCATAAAAACTCAACAAGGTGGAAATGATACAGAAAAAGTAAATGGAAGTCAGACTGATGAAACTGTATCAGATAAAATTTTACCAAAAGCAGGATTTAAATCATGTCTGATAATAGGCGGATTTATAGTTTTTATGGGGGTTGTATTTTATAGAAAATATAGTTATTATAAAGATGTGAAATAGAAAAAATATATTTGTGAAAAGACTTTTGATTAATAAAAAATAGTACGTTAGAAATTTACATAATTTTTCTAACGTGCTATTTTTTTATAAGTAAATATAATATTAAATGTTTTGTAAGATATTTATTACAAGTTAGTTAATAAAAATCGACTTAATATTATAAATTTTACTATAAAAAATGCTAATATGAGTTAAATAATCTGGGGAAAAAATAGAAAGAAAATTTTAAGAAAATATAGAAAAACAAAAGCACTAAGTATATAATTTGTTTAGCGAAAACAAAAA
>CAUWFY010000037.1:0-11022 GCA_963558115.1 uncultured Clostridia bacterium | reverse complement strand
TATTCAGCAGGAGATTTTAGAAATGGAACAACATTCGAAATGGAAGGAAATGTTTATAGAGTAGTAGAATTTCAACACGTAAAACCAGGGAAAGGATCAGCATTTGTAAGAACAAAATTAAAAAATGTTATTTCAGGAGCTACATTAGAAAAAACATTTAACCCATCAGATAAATTTCCAGCAGCACAAATAGAAAAGAAAACAATGCAATATTTATACAATGATGGAGGTCTATATTATTTTATGGATAATGAAACATATGACCAAATGCCATTAAATGAAGAACAAATAGGAGACTGTTTAAAATACTTAAAAGAAAACATGGAAGTATCAATGTTATCATACAAAGGAAATGTATTTACAGTAGAACCACCAATATTTGTTGAATTAGAAGTTACATATACTGAACCAGGATTTAGTGGAAACACAACAACAACATCAGGAAAACCAGCAAAACTAGAAACAGGTTTAGAAATTCAAGTTCCACTATTTGTTAATATAGGAGATATATTAAGAATAGATACAAGAACTGGAGAATATATGGAAAGAGTATAAAAATAACAAAGTATAAAAGAAAGGTGTGACATTACTATGACAGGACTAAAAGAAGAGTATACTAAATTTTTAGCTGACTTAGAAAAAAATATAAAAAATGAAGAAGACTTAAACTATATAAAGCAAAGATTTGCTTCATTTGTTGATGTTATTATTGACCAAATGGAAAAGATAATAACATATAAAGAAGTAAAAATGCAACAATTAGAAGATACTCAAAAAGAATTACAAGATAAATTAAGCAAAATGGAAAATATAATAAATAACATCGAAAAAGATATTTATGCAGAAGATGGATTTGACTTTGAAATTATTTGTCCATACTGTAATTATCAATTTTTAATTGATGTAGATGAAAATAAAACCGAAATGGAATGTCCAGAATGTCACAACATTATAGAACTAGACTGGACAGGAGAGACTTCAGACGATTCTATCGAATTTGAAGGCTGCAGTGGAAGTTGCTCAACATGTTCAGGATGTGATTCAGATAACGACTATAGCGAAGAAGAAAATGAAAACGAAGAAAAAAATAAAAAAAGTCAAGAAAATGATGATGATATGTAGTTAATGATTTTGGTGATTTTGGGGTCGGAGACAAAAATCATGATATTTAAGCATATTAAAATCAAAAAGAGAAAATCAGAAAAGGTATTAAGAAATCAAACTTTTTAGCTTTTTCTGATTTTCTTTTTTTAGGGAATGAATTAATATAGAAAATTCTTTAGTATAACAATATAAAATAAATATACTTTTTTAGTATATCGAAAAGTTTGTGTAGTCTTTAAACTTCTTATGATAATTTTAAAAATTGAAATTTATAAAAAATAAATAGTAATAAATTTTAAAAATAATTCAAAGGATTTTGATAAATTCCATCTAGGCGAATTCCTAAATGAAGATGAGGTCCAGTTGTTGCTCCATTAGTAGGATTACCATCAGAATCTGTATACTGATTTCCAGGAACGCCATAAACATTTTTAGGACCAACATAACCAATAACTTGTCCTTTCTTCACAGAATCACCAACTTTTACAATAAAATTAGGGTCACAGTGACAATATGTAACACGCAAATTATCAAATGAAAGAGTTATAGTATAACCACCAGCACCAAGAAAATTTGTAAATGTAATTTTACCATCATTAACAGCAATAAATTTACTACCAACAGGAGCGGGAATATCAATACCAGAATGGGAAGAAGAAGCACCAGAAGTAGGAGAAGGTCGTTTACCAAAATAAGAACTTATTTTAGTATAACCGGGTAAGGGCCAAACAAAACCATTAGGATTAAAATCTAAAATTTCAGAATTATCAGGAGATATGTTACCTGAAATAGAATTTGAATTTATAACTGGAATAAAAAATATTGAAATAAAAAGTATGAAAAAAATAAGAAAGTTTAAAAAAATTTTGAATAATTTATAAATAAAATCACCACCTTAATATGGCAGGGGTAGTAGGATTCGAACCCACACAGGCGGTTTTGGAGACCGATGTGCTACCATTAACACTATACCCCTATATGTGACAATTAATATATTAGCACATATAAATAAAATTATCAAGATTTTTTTGAAAAATTATTGACTTTTTTTTATAAAGATAATAAAATGTATTAAATTAAATAAGAAATATTACAATGAAAAAGAAAAAATACTGTAAAATTTATTAAAAGAGAGTTGGTGCTGGTGAGATACCAATAATAAATAAGTATGGGGAGCTTTGGAGTAATATAAAAATTAAGGTGCTTAAAACAAAAATATAAAGTTTTAAGAATTAGGGTGGAAACGCGGAAATATTAACTTTCGTCCCTAGCTATTAATAGGCTAGGTTCGAGAGTTTTTTGTTTTATTTATATAAAAATTTAACTAAAAGAAATGCCAAAATAGTGGTTATAATTATAATAAATATAAAATAAAAGCAAAAACTAAAATTAAGAACCTTGCTAGTTTATAAAATAAAGGAGGAATTTTTATGGTAGAGTCTATGGAAAAAATGGTTGCATTATGCAAAAACAGAGGATATATATATCCTGGTTCAGAAATTTATGGAGGTTTATCTAATACTTGGGATTATGGACCTTTAGGAGTAGAATTAAAAAATAATATAAAAAATGCATGGAGAAAAAAATTTATTCAAGAATGTAAATATAATGTTGGATTAGATGCAGCAATATTAATGAATCCAGAAACTTGGGTAGCATCAGGTCATATTGGAGGATTTTCTGACCCATTAATAGACTGTAAAGAATGCAAAACTAGACATAGAGCTGATAAATTAATAGAAGAATGGGCTCATGAAAATGGAAAAGATATGATAGCAGATGGAATGTCTGATGAAGAATTAATTAACTTTATAAAAGATAATCAAATTCCTTGTCCAAACTGTGGAAAAACTAATTTTACAGATATAAGAAAATTCAACCTAATGTTTAAAACTTTCCAAGGAGTAACAGAAGATACAACATCTCAAATATATTTAAGACCAGAAACAGCTCAAGGTATTTTTGTAAACTTCAAAAATGCAATGAGGACAACAAGAAAAAAATTACCTATGGGAATAGCTCAAATAGGAAAAGCATTTAGAAATGAAATAACACCTGGAAATTTTATATTTAGAACAAGAGAATTTGAACAAATGGAATTAGAATTTTTCTGTAAGCCAGGAACTGATTTAGAATGGTTTGAATATTGGAGAAACTTCTGTAAAAATTGGTTACTTAACTTAGGAATTGAGGAAAAAAATATTAGATTAAGAGACCATAGTAAAGAAGAATTAGTATTTTATAGTAAAGCTACTACTGATATAGAATTTGCATTTCCATTTGGATGGGGAGAATTATGGGGCGTAGCAGATAGAACAGATTATGACTTATCAAAACATATGGAACATTCTAAACAAGATTTATCTTATTTAGACCCAGAAACAAATGAAAGATATGTACCATACTGTATAGAACCATCACTAGGAGCAGATAGAGCAGCATTAGCATTTTTATGTAATAGTTATGAAGAAGAAGAAATTGCTGAAGGAGATACAAGAATTGTTCTTCACTTACACCCAGCAATAGCGCCATTTAAAGTAGCAGTATTACCATTATCTAAAAAATTATCAGAAAAAGCAGAAGAAGTATATGAAAAATTATCTAAAAAATATATGTGTGACTATGATATTACAGGAAGTATAGGAAAAAGATATAGAAGACAAGATGAAATAGGAACACCATATTGTGTAACTGTTGACTTTGATACATTAGAAGATGAAACAGTTACTATAAGAGATAGAGATACAATGGAACAAATTAGATTAAAAATAGATGAATTAGATAAGTGGATTGAAGGAAAATTAGAATTTTAGTGGAAATTTTTAAAAATATGTGATACAATTATAAACAATAAATTTTTAGGAGGGTACACATATGGAACAAAATTTTTATACGTTTGAAATGGAAGACTGTGGAGGAAATTTTATAAAAGAACGGAAAATTTTAAATGGTAAGTGCTTTTTTGAAGGTACTTGCAAGTGGTTATCTGTTGAGGAAAAGAAAAAAATTAGGAATTTGCTAATGAGAGAAGCTTTTTACTTGAATTATCAAAAAGAAGGCTTTCCTAAAGTGAGTAACATAAACGGTTTTGAAATTTTAAAAGAAGAAAGAAATTTTATAGTAAAATACCTGATATCAGGTATTAAACTTACACAATCGGCTTACGATCTAAGTCGAATTGATTTAGAAAAAGAAAAAATGATAATAAATATGCTTTCCAATTTGTGTTTAAACAACTTGGAAGCTGAAAACCAAGGTCATTCATTAATCTTTATGATTAATGAAGTAGAAAGAATTGTTTTTGATTAAAGTGTGTACTAAAACTCAGAGGATAAAAATTCCTCTGAGTTTTCATATGTTGATAAATAAAATAGAGTATTTTTAGTGTATTAAGGCATATATATTAGCTGATTTTATTAAGCTAATATATAGAAATATTAATAAAAAATTAATAAAAAATCTATATTTTATTTATAAATCTATGCTATATTATTGTAAGAATAGGAGAGATGAAAATGTATAATATCTTAGTAGTAGATGATGATAGAGAAATAGTAAAAGCGATAGAAATCTATTTAACAAAAGAAGGATATCACATATTAAAAGCATATGATGGAGAAGAAGCCTTAAAAGTAATAAAGGAAAATGAAATACATTTAGTAATATTAGATATAATGATGCCCAAAAAAGATGGGATAAAGACACTAGAAGAAATAAGAAAAACAAAAACTATACCAGTAATTATGCTATCAGCAAAATCTGAAGACTATGATAAAATAGAAGGACTAAATACAGGTGCAGATGACTATGTAACCAAACCCTTTAATCCATTAGAATTAATTGCAAGAGTTAATTCATGTATAAGAAGATATGTCAATTTTGGAAATTTAAATTCTCAAGAACAAAAGAAAGCATTAAAAACAGGTGGATTAGAGATATATGATGAAACAAAGCAAGTTATAGCAGATGGAAAAGAAATAAAATTGACAGCGACAGAATATAACATTTTAAAATTTTTATTAGAAAATAAAGGAAAAGTATATTCAATCTCACAAATATACGAAAATGTATGGAATGAAGAAAGTTATGGTGCTGAAAACATTATAGCAGTACATATAAGGCACATAAGAGAAAAAATAGAAATAAATCCAAAAGAACCTAAATACTTGAAAGTAATATGGGGAATTGGGTATAAAGTTGAAAATATATAGAAAATAAATAGAGATAAATAAGTTATTTTTTATTATAGGAAGTAGTATAAAATATTTTAGTTTCACAATACGAAGTAAAAATAAATTTAGTATTGAAATTTATTTTCAAAAGAAACAATAGCAAATTTGAAGTAAAAATAAATTGGAGGAAAAAATAATATGCAAAAATTAAGACAATCGACTTTAATGAAAATCTTATGTTATTTATTAATACCAATAGTTACAGGTATCTTAATATTAAGTATAGCAAATGTAGTAATTGTATCTGAATATGGACAAATAGGAGATAAAAATCAATATTTAGAAACAGAAAATTTCGGAGAAAATTATCTTTATTCTATAATTTCAAAAATAAGATATATAAAAAATACAAAAACGGAAATATATCGATATAGTGAATATACAAAAATAGAAGATGAAAATTATAATTCATCTATATATTATAATGATTCTAACTATGATAATTCATCTATAAATAGTTATATAAATTATATAATAGTAGATGAAAAAACAGAAAACTTGTATACTAATATAAAATCCTCAGACTATAAAAAAGAAATTCAGGAAATGAAAAATAAAAAGAACTTTTGGGAGTATGAAGGAGGAAAAATAACAACAAATATAGATTCTATAAATCAAGACAATGCAAAATATATATTAGCATCTTATAGTAAAAACTATTTAGAAGGTATGAAAGTATATTCAAGTTTTAATGAAGAAGCATATGTGTATTCAAATTCATACTATATTCAACATGTAGTATGTGAAATATTTAAAGACCACACTAATATACCAACGTATTTAATACCATTATCTTCAATTCTATTAGTAGCAATGATAATATATTTAATATGGGCAATAGGTCATGAAAAAGATAAAAAAGAAATACAATTAGGTGGAATTGACAAAGTACCTTATGAAATATTATTGACAATAATATTTTTTGCCTTAGGAATATTTATAAGTATTGGAATAGCAAGTGTGGAAACCAGAATTCCACAGAAAATGTTGATTCCTTTGATAGTTCTTAGTTACTTAGGAAGTTATGCAAGTTTTGCAGTTGGAATATCAACAACAATAAAAAGATTAAAAGCAAAAAGTTTTTGGCATTCATTTTTAATATACAAAATTTATTATTGGTTAAAAGAAAAAACAAAAAAATTCTTTAAAGTAGTTTCAGATAAAAATAGTTCAAAGAAAAAAATAACTATATTTTATTGGGGCTTTATAATAGTAAGTGGTTTAATATTTTTAGCAACTGCTTCAGGTATAGGAATTCTATTATTACTAGTATTTTGGACATGGATATTTATACTTATCTTAAAATACATTGAAAAAGTAGATAAAATAAATAAAGCATTAAAAGAAATATATGAAGGTAATCCAAATGTGCATTTAGAAAAAGAAGAGTTAACAGGAGTATTAAAGCAAATGGCTGAATATATAAATGATATAGCAGGAGGATTTACAAATGCAATAGAACAAAGTTTAAAATCAGAAAGGCTAAAAACAGAGCTAATAACAAATGTATCACATGATATAAAAACACCATTAACTTCAATAATTAATTATGTAGATTTATTAAAACGAGAAAATATTGAAGATGAAAAAATAAAACAATATATTGATATATTAAATCAAAAGTCATTAAGACTAAAAAAACTAATAGAAGATTTAGTAGAAGCATCAAAAGTATCATCAGGAAATGTAAAATTAAATATAGAAGTAATTGACCTAAAAGAACTTTTAGCTCAAACTTTAGGAGAATTTGAAGATAGATTTGAAACAAAAAAACTAAAAATAGATTTAGAAATGCCAAAGGAAGAAGTAAAAATAAAAGCAGATAATAGATATATGTATAGAGTAATTGAAAATCTATTTAGTAATATAACTAAATATTCAATAGATAATTCAAGAGTTTATATAAGTTTAACTAAACAAAATGATAGAATAAAACTAGAAATAAAAAATATTTCTAAAGATAAATTAAATATAACTCCAGATGAATTAATGCAAAGATTTGTAAGAGGAGATAAATCAAGATATACAGAAGGAAGTGGCTTAGGATTGTCTATTGCAAAAAGTTTGACAGAAATGCAAGGTGGAAAATTTGATATAAATATTGATGGGGATTTATTTAAGGTAATAATTGAGTATTAGAAAGATGTTGGGATTTTGGGGTCGGAGACAAAAATCATCTTATTGTTAAAATGATTTTTGTCTCCGACCCCAAAATCACGACCCCAACATCATCCGACTCAAAAAAACAAAAAATTTCTTTTAAAAAAGATTTGACAAATCATATTATTTAATAGATAATATATATGAACAAATAGAAGAGAAAAGTTTGAAACACTAAGGAGGAAAAAATTATGTATTTATTTAATAGAATAACAGTAAATCCACAACTACCAAAAAGGATTGAAAAATTAGGAGAAATTTCAAACAATTTATGGTGGTCTTGGAATACTGAATTTTTAAGACTATTTCAAAAAATAGACAGAGATTTATGGGAACAATGTGGAAAAAATCCAGTTAAATTTTTAAGAAGAGTATCACAAGAAAATTTAGAAAGAGTATCAAAAGATATAACTTTTCTAAAAGAATATGATAAAATTGCTGACAATTTTACTAATTATATGAATAGTAAAAACACATGGTTTTCTAGCAAATATCCAAATAATAAAAAAGATTTAATAGCATATTTTTCAGCAGAATATGGATTAGATCAAACTATTCCAATTTATTCTGGAGGATTAGGAATTCTTTCAGGAGACCATTTGAAATCAGCAAGTGATTTAGGATTGCCACTTGTTGGAGTAGGACTATTATATAAAAATGGATATTTCAATCAAAAAATAAATGGATATGGACAACAAGAAACTGAATACCATAATATAGATTTATACGATTTACCAATAAATCCTGTTAAAGATGAAAAGGGAGAAGACTTAACAATCTATGTTAAATTCCCAAAAAGAAGATTATATTTAAAAGTATGGCAAATAAATGTAGGAAGAGTTAAATTATATTTATTAGACTCAGATATACCAAAAAATAACGAAGAAGATAGAAATGTTACTTTAAGATTATATGGTGGAGACCAAGAAATGAGAATAAGACAAGAGATTGTTTTAGGAATGGCAGGAGTAAGTTTACTTACAAAATATCTTGGATTAAAACCAACAGTATATCATATGAATGAAGGACATTCAGCATTTTTAAATTTAGAGATTATAAAAAATATTATAAAAGAAAAACAAGTATCATTTGAAGTAGCAAAAGATATAGCAAGTTCAAAAACAGTATTTACAACACATACACCAGTACCGGCAGGAAATGATATATTCCCAATAGCTTTAGTTGAAAAATATTTTAAAGATTTTTGGCCAAGACTAGGAATATCTAGAGAAGAATTTTTAAAACTTGGAATGAAACCAGGACCAGAGTTAGATGAAGGCTTTAACATGGGAATTTTAGCTCTAAAAATTGCAGGAAAGAAAAATGGAGTTAGTAAGCTACATGGAGCAGTTTCTAGAGAATTATTTAGTGAAGTATGGCCTAATATTTCACCAAATGAATCACCAATAGGCTATGTAACAAATGGAATTCATACTTGTACTTGGCTTGCTCCTAAGTTAAAAGAATTATATAATAAATATTTAATTCCATACTGGCAAGATAATATGCATCAAGATTATGTATGGGAAAAAATAAAGAATATACCAGATGATAAATTATGGCTTGCACATATTGAAAGAAAAAGAAAATTAATAAATCTAGTTAAAGAAAATACAACAGAAAGATTAAGAAGATCTGGATATGGTTATGAAGAGATAAATGAAATAGTATCAAAATTAGACCCAGATGCTTTAACAATAGGATTTGCTAGAAGATTTGCAACATATAAAAGAGCAACATTAATCTTTAAAGATATTGAAAGAATGACACAAATTATGAATAATACTGGAAAACCAGTACAATTAATATTTGCAGGAAAAGCACATCCAGCAGATAAAGAAGGGCAAGATTTAATTAAGTATATTCATGAAGTATCTATGATGCCACAATTTAAAGGAAAGATATTCTTACTTGAAAACTATAATATAGCAATGTCTAGATATTTAATAAGTGGAGTAGATGTGTGGTTAAATAATCCAAGAAGACCTATGGAAGCATCAGGAACAAGCGGGCAAAAAGCATCTGTAAATGGAGTTATAAACTTTAGCGTACTAGATGGATGGTGGGCAGAAGGATATACTCAGAACAATGGATGGACAATAGGAACAAATGCAGAATACGACTCTTATGAAGCTCAAGATATGGCAGATAGCCAAAGTATGTATCATACATTAGAAGAAAAAATAATTCCAACATATTATGATAGAGATAAAAATGGCATTTCTAAAAAATGGTTAGAATTAATGAAAAACTCAATTATAACAACAGGAGGAAAATATAGTACAGCTAGAATGTTAGTTGACTATACAAATGAATTATATATACCACTATGCAATCTAACTAAAAAATATTATGAAGATATTGACAATGTTGCAGCATATAATTCTTGGAAAAAAGATTTATATGTTAATTGGAAAGATATAAAAATAACACAAGGAAATAACTTAGACAATATAACAATGGATGCAGGGAATAATATTGAAGTAGCTTGTGAAGTACAATTACCTAATATAGATATTGAAAATGTTTCAGTAGAAGTATATTATGGAAAAATTTTAGAAAATGGAATTGTAGAAAATGTAAGTATAATTCCAATGCAATTACAAGAAATTGACGAAGAACATAAGAAATATTATTTTACAGCGAAAGTAGAACTAACTTCAGGTGGAAATTATGGCTATACCTTTAGAGTTATGCCAAGACATGAAATGTTATTAGAACCAGCTAATTTGGATTTAGTAAAATGGATAACTAAATAAGAAATTTAATATATAGATTGTGTGAAAGGGCTTTACCAGAAATATTTTTTATATTCTAGTAAAGCCCTTAAACTTTTAATTCTAAATTATAACCATTTTATGAGTATAATCTAAATTATTCAGTGATTCATATTCATAACCAATTGTATATACATTTGTTGACCATATATCTTTAGACAACATTAATTGTAAGTTTCGATTATTACAATTATCTAAATATTTTTTAACAGAAGTTACTATTTCAAGTTTTGGATTTTGTCTAGCTACTTCTGATATTATGTATCGGCCTCGTTCGTTGAAACCAAGAACTCTAACGTATGGCACAGTTTTTCTTGAAATTTGCATATCTTTTTTTGTTATATTTAATAAAGCATAAAGTAAAATTCTTTGTAATCGAGTACTTGTATATCTTTTTGATTTTATAATACTTAGAAATTCTACAATACTATTGCAAGAATTTGCTGCATTTTTTATTGCATATTCTAAACCTTCCGAAACATCTGGTAAGTTTGCAATTTCTTCTATTGACATATTTCTTAAGTTATATATAATTTGTTTTTCGAAAACAGAAAGGTCTGGTAAAATATGACCTATTTTAATATTTTCTAAAATAGTAGAAAAGCTATTTTCAGGTACTACTTTTTTTAAAATATCCAAACTATTATTTTTAATAATATTTCTTATTGCAGTTGCACTAGCAATATTTTCTGTATATGTAGTATCATTATAACCTACATCAACCCTTTTAATAGCAACTGGCATTATAG
>CAUWFY010000036.1:0-11056 GCA_963558115.1 uncultured Clostridia bacterium | reverse complement strand
GTCATATAATGTTATTTTTTTATATGAAATTATTTCATTACTTGAAAATCCTAATGCCTTTAATTCCTCTGTATTATATGGTTTTACTAACGAATATTTTTCTCCTTTTCTTACAACTTTAACTAATATTTTGTCTAAATACCCTGCTCTATTCCTTATAACATAATTTAATTCATTTTCATTTATTATTGCTTGATTTGGAACTTTTAATCCATTCTCACTCCACCATATTAAGTCAAAGGATATTTTTCTATATTCTATTAATTCTTCTACATGTTTATTTATTTTCAGAATTAATAAAATATCCTCCTCGCCTTCTTGTGATATATATGTTATCTCTGCTCTAGTTTCTTCATTGCTTGGTAATCTTATTTCTACTTTTTGTCCAATTTTTGCATTTTTAGCATTTTCTGAGTTTGTTATTGTTGCAATATAACATGAGGTATTGTCAATTATTTTTCCTGATTCTTCACTTGTTGGAACTATCTTTCCAGTTTTTAAATTTAGTTTATCTAAATATTCTTTATTTAATGCTGAAAAGCAGTCATTTGTTGGCTTTAACACTTCCTCTAAACCATCTACTTTATATGATGCTACTCCACTTATTGGTGATTTCACATATTCTGCTCCTGAATTTAGCTGTTTTTCATACTCTTTTCTTTTGTTTATTAATTCTTTCAAATATGAACCTTGAGGACTAACATCTCCTGCTATATTAGCTTTTTTAGTTATAAGATTGCTTATTTCTTTTTTATATTCTTGTAATTTTGTTACATCTGTTATTTTACTTATTTCTTGTAATTTTGCGTCTATTTGAGTTTCAATAGATTTAACTTCATTTGGAATAATGCCATCTTTTTTTGGCATAGCTTCTTGTATTTTAGCATCTAAGTCTGATATTTTATTCTTTAAATCTTCTTCATTTTTACTATAATATCTAAATACTGGTTCATTTACTGCTACTTTTTCGCTCTCTGCCTTTATTCTTTCCATTCCATTTTTATAATTCTGTCCTTGAATTACTTGTTCATTTCTTATAACATACCCTATATTTGTTTCTTCTGAAGATAGCATACCCTCTTCTAATGTAAAAATTTTAGTTGGTTGTTTAACTAATAAATATATTGTATATATTAAATAAATGGATATTACTAGCAAAATAACAAATAATATTATTTTTTTACTATTCATTTTTGATTTTAGTTTCTTATTTTTTTCCTCTTTTTTTAGTTGTTCTTCCAATTCATTCCCTCCAAAATAATTTTAATATTATTTTGTATTCCTTTTTCTCCATCTAGCCATATAGTTTGCTTATTTTTTCTAAACCAAGTTAATTGTCTTTTAGCATATCTTCTTGTTTCCATTTTGATTTTTTCAATCATTTCTTCTTTAGTACATTTATTTTGTAAAAAATCTACAACTTCCTTATATCCTAGTCCTTGCATAGCTGTTGGAAATACTTCATATTTAGCTAAAATATTTTTTACTTCTTGAAGCAAGCCTTGTTTAAACATTATATCTACTCTTTTATTTATTCTATTATATAACTTTTCTCTATCCCAATCTAATGCATAAACTTTATAATCATATTCTACTTCATTTTTTCTTGATTCTTTTTCTTGTTCTGTTTTATTCTTTCCTGTTGCATGATAAATTTCTAGAATTCTTAAAATTCTTTTTTTATCATTTTTGCTTATTTTTTCTATTGCTAATGGGTCTATATTTTTTGCTTCTTCATATAATTTTTCTAATCCTTCTTGTTCTACTTGCTCTTCTAGTTTTTTCCTATATTCTTTATCAAATTCTATTTCTTGATACTCTATTTCATATATTAAACTATCTAAATATAACCCCGTTCCTCCAACAACTATTGGAGTTTTTCCTTTTTCTATAATTTCTCTTATTGCTTTTTTGGCAGATTTTTTGTAGTCTGCTACACTATATCTTTCATTTGGAGAAACACAATCTAATAAATAATGTGGTATTCCTTGCATTTCTTCTTTGCTTGGCTTTGCAGTTCCTATATTCATATCTTTATAGATTTGCATTGAATCACATGATATTATTTCTCCATCTATTTTCTTTGCTAATTCAATAGATAATGATGTTTTTCCTGAAGCTGTTGGACCACATATCACTATAACCTTATCTTTCTGCATTCTGCACCTCGCCATATATATTTAATATTCCTTGTTGTGTGCTTTTTAGATAACTTGCTTCCATAAAAATCGCTACTAGAAATACTATTAATATAATAATAACTTTTTTTGTTATTTCTTCTTTTTCAATTTCTGAATCTACAGTCTTTCCTAACAATTTAGCCAAATATGGCAAAATTATTAACGAATTTAATCCAGTAAAAATCATTACCAATGTATTTCTTATTATATTTTCTATTTCAGCATTTGGATAATTTATTGCTCCCTTTGTTGTTAAAAATATTAGTAAAGTTATGATATACATTAAAACAAATCCTATTGTTATAAATCCTATTTTCTTATTTTTTTCCATGCTTCCTAAATTATTCCATATCCATATCGCACTTATTACAAATATAAAAATTATAACTATTAGTATAATTGTCATTTATTTTTTTATGTAATATATATTTATAATATATTACATACTCCTTTCTTTTTTTATTTTCATTAGTTTTACTGTTATATTCTTTTTTGTATTTTTATATCTGGTATATTATTAAATTCTTTATATATAAAAATTTAATTTTTCTTATTTTCTTGCAAATTTTCTTTCTATATCATATTTGGTCATTTTTATAGCTGTTGGTCTTCCATGAGGACAAGTAAATGGATTTGGTAAAGCTAATAATTTATCCATTAAGCTTTCTACTTCTTGAACTCCTAGAGCCATATTTGCCTTTACCGCTGCTTTACATGCTACTGTTGCTATAAATTTTTCTTCTTTTTCTTGTTTTGCAGTTCTTGCTACTGTATTTATTTCATCTAAAGTTTCTAAAAATAGTTCTTTATTATCTAAGTCTATACATACAGTTGGAACTCCTGTTAATTTTATTGTATTTTCTCCAAATTCTTCTAAAGAAAATCCTGCTTTTTCAAACATTTGCATATTTTCTTTTGCAATATCCATTTCTTTATGAGTTAATGTTATTACATCTGGTAACAACAACATTTGTGAATCTTTTGAAGTTTCACTATAATAATTTTTCTTTACTTTTTCATACATAATTCTTTCATGTGCTGCATGTTGGTCTAAAATATACATTTCTTGATCTATTTCTAAAATTATATATGTTTTAAATACAATTCCAATAAATTTATAATTTGGCTTTTTATATTCTTCTATTTCATCAAACATTGAAACATTACTGTTTATAATATCATTTGCATTTGTATCCTTATCTTCTTCTGTTATTTCTTGTATTGGTGGATTCCCAAATAATTTTGTATACATTTCGTTAAAATCATCACTAACAACTTGTGGATTATCATTTAACTTTTGCATTTTTTCTTTTATTTCTTTAAATTCTTGTTTTATTTCTGGATTTTCTATTTTTTCTATAATTTCTTCTGTTTTTAAATCCATTTCTTTTATTTGTTCTTCTTTATTTTCAACAGGTTGTTCTGAATATGTTAATTCTACTTGATTTTCAGTTTCAATATTTATTTCTTTTTCTGAATTTTCGTCTGCACTTTCATTTATTTTTTCGTTTGATTTCCCTTCTGAAATTCCATCTTCTAAATTTTCCTTAGTTTTATTTAATGTTTCATCTACTTCATCGACTTTATTTATTACATATTCTGTATTTTCTTCTTCTAATTTTGAATTTTGCTCTTCTTTTAACATTTCTTTGTTTTGGATTTCTTTTTCCATGTTTTCTTTTAATTTTTTTAGTTGTTCTAAAATATCAGAAGTATTTATTGGTTCTCCTACTTTAGAATTAATTTTTAAGTTATTTTCTACTACATTAGTTTTTATCTTACTTTCTTCTTCAGTATATTCTTCTATTTGTTTTTGATTTTGCTTTCTAAAAGAAAATAATCCTCCTGTTTGATTTTCTTTTTTAGATTCTTTTAGGTTTTTAAGTCTTTCTTCAAAAGAAAGCTCTCTATATGAATTATTTTTTTGTTCATTTATATTATTATTTTCTTCTATATGTATTGATTTTTCAGAATTTGCAACTAATTCTGTTTTTAATAGACTATCTTTTATTGAATGATATATTGCTTGAAATATTTTGCTTTCTTCTTCAAATCTCACTTCTAATTTAGCTGGATGTACATTTACATCTACTTTTGCTGGATTCATATCTATATTTAATACTACAAATCCAAATTTTCCTATAGGAATCAAGCCTTTATATGCTTGTTCTGTAGCTGCTGTTAAAGCTTTATCTTTTATGTATCTTTTATTTACAAAAAATAATTGATTTGATCTATTTGACCTTGCAATTTCTGGTTTTCCTATTACACCTGTAATATTTATATCCTCATATTTATATGATACCTCCATTATTCCATTAGCTATATCTTTTCCGTATATGCTATAAATAACACTTTTCATATCTCCATTACCGTTTGTTTGTATTACAGTTTTTCCTGTGTTAATTAATTTTATTGCAATATTAGGATTAACTAAAGCTATTCTTGTAATTACGTCTTCAACATATCCTGATTCTGTATAATCCTTTTTTAAAAATTTATATCTTACAGGAGTATTAAAAAATAAATTTCTTACTGTTATTGATGTTCCTTTCGGACATGCAGTTTCTTCTTTATTTAATATTTCACCTGCTTCTACTACAACTCTATATCCTACATCTTGTTCTTTTGTTTTTGAAACTAATTCAACTGTTGCAATAGCTGCAATACTTGCTAAAGCTTCCCCTCTAAACCCCATAGATGTTACTGTATCTAAATCATCTGCTGATCTTATTTTACTAGTAGCATGTCTTTCAAATGCTATTTCTAAGTCATCTTGTGCTATTCCTTTTCCATTATCAGTTACTTTTATATATGATATTCCACCATTTTTTATTTCAACTGTTATATTATTAGCCCCTGCATCTATTGAATTTTCTACCATCTCTTTTATTACAGATGCTGGTCTTTCAATAACTTCTCCTGCTGCTATTTGGTTTATTGTTAAATCATCTAATAATACTATATTTCCCAAAGCTTTCTTCCTCCAATTTATATATTAAGTATTTGCCTAATTATATCATTACTTTTAGATTTTTGTATAGTTTTTTTATTAATTTTGTAAATTAATTCTAATTTTGATGATTTTGGAGTTGGAGAGAAAAATCATGATAAAATCAAAAATGATTCTGGGGTCGGAGTGATTTTTCTCTCCGACCCCAAAATCATTTTTAATTATGTATTTCAAACATATCTTTCCCTTCGCCACATACTGGGCATACCCAATCTTCTGGTAAGTCTTCAAATGGTGTTCCTGGTTTTATTCCTGCTTTTTCATTTCCAAATTTCGGGTTATATATGTATTTACATTCTATACATTCATATCTTTGCGTTTCTGACCTTTCTGTTTTAAAGTTTCTATATCCTAATGCTATTGCTACAATTACCATCAATAAGAATGATAATGCTTTCCATACTCCACTTTCTAACATTATTACTGCAAATATTCCAAAGGTTGCTGAAATTCCATATAGTATTAGTACAGCTTGTTTTTGGCTAAAGCCTTTTGCAACTATTCTATGGTGTAAATGTCCTTTGTCTGCTTTGAATATTGCTTTTATTGATTTTCCTTTTATCAATCTTCTAACTATTGCCCAAAATGTATCAAATAATGGTAATCCTAATACTATTAGTGGTAATACAATAACTGCTACTGTATATGTCTTTGCTACTCCTAATATTGATATTATTGATAATGAAAATCCTAAAAAATTTGAACCTGTATCACCAATAAATGTTTTTGCTGGCGAGAAATTAAATGGTAAAAATCCAACTAGTGCTCCTGCTAATGCTGTTATTAGTAATATTGCCACCATTGATGAATCATTTAATACAAATATTATTAATAACGATATTGCTGATATTACTGATATTCCTGATGATAATCCATCTAATCCGTCTATTAAATTTATTGCATTTGTTACTCCAACTATCCATATTATTGTTATTAATATTGAAAATATTTCTTGTAACTGTACATTTTGTACAAATGGAATCTGAAATTCATTAATTCTTACTCCAAAAGCCACTACTACTATTGCTGCTAAAACTTGTCCTGCTAATTTCGTTAATGGCTTTATAGTTTTTATATCGTCTATTATGCAAGTAATTGAAATTATTAATATTCCTAAGAATATTCCTAATAGTTTCTTTCCATATTGTTCAGTTCCAAATAAATTAATAGTATTTTCCATACTCATTACTATTAATAAGTATATTACAGATACTAAAAATCCTAATATTACTGCTGGTCCTCCAAATTTTGGCATTGCTTTTTTATGCATTCTTCTTTGGTCTTTTGGTACATCTACTGCTCCTACTTTATGTGCAATTTTTATAGTATATGGTGTTGCCATAAAAGTTACAATAAAAGCTAATAGAAATGCTATTGCTATATCTCCCCACATAAAAATTCCTCCATGCTATTTCATGTTTTCTTTTTCTATTTCTTCTATTAATTCAATTCTTTCTTTATGTCTTCCACCTTCGAATTCTGTTGCAAGCCACATTCTTAATATACATATTGCATCATTAGTTGTTACGTCATCAGCTCCCATTGCAAGAATATTGCTATCATTATGTAGTCTTGAATATTTTGCTGTAAATTCATTATGACATAATCCACATCTAATTCCTTTAAATTTGTTCGCTACCATACTCATTCCAATTCCTGAGCGACATATTAAGATTCCTTTTTCGCATTTTTTACTTTGAACTGCTTTTGCAACTTCTTTGGCTATATTAGGGTAATCTACTCTTTCTTCATTAATACAACCAAAGTCTTTATATTCTATATTCTTTTCCTCTAAATATTTTTTTATTTCTTCTTTTAATTTGTATCCACCATGGTCACAACCTATTGCTATCATATAAATACCATTCCTTCCTTATTTAAAAAGTACTTATAGTAATGAAAATTGTTGCCTCTTTAAAACACAACTAATCATTACATTCTTTTTACAATATATCATAAGTTTTTTAATATTACAATAATAATTTTGAATTTTACTTGCATTTTACAAAATATTATGTTAAAATATCATATGTTATAGTGTAATATAGACTAAGAGGAGGTGCTTATAGATATGCCAAATATTAAATCAGCTAAAAAAAGAGTTAAAGTTATTGAGAAAAAAACTTTAAGAAATAATATGATAAAATCTGGATATAAATCAGCTGTTAAGAAATTTGAATCAGCTATTGAAGCTGGAAATTTAGAAGAAGCTAAAGTTCTATTTTCTGAAGCAACTAAAAAAATAGACCAAGCTTGTACAAAAGGTGTTATTGTTAAAAACACAGCAGCTAGAAAAAAATCTAACTTATCAAAAAAATTAAATGCAGCTATGGCTTAAAGATTAAATAAAGATTATGCATAGTTTTTATTTCAAATAACTATTTTATATATTTTTATATATAGAATAGTTATTTTTTTGTACCTCATATTTCCATTGTTTTTCTGCTTTTTATATGTTACTATTAATTTATGTTAATAATATATTTGATAGGAGTAAAATGATGATTAAAATTTTTATTAATACCTATAAAAATCTTGAGGGTAAAACTATAAAAATATTAAAAAATGGATTAAAATTTTCATTTATTATTTGCTTATTATCTATTTTTATTTTACTTACATATATATTTTTCTTTACTTATCCTACTCTTTATTATATTGGCTTATTAATGTTTCAATTAAGTCTAAGTTTTGCTATTGAATTTATTATATGTGCTGTTGTTGTAGATTCAATAAAGAAAAATATTATTTAAAAAGACTGGAAATTAAAATTCCAGTCTTTTTTGTATGAACATTTTCAGAAATTATATATATGAAAATCTAACTTCTCCTGGAAACTCTTTTATTGCATAAGCTTTAAATGGTCTTGCTCTTTTTTCTGCTTCTTTATTTATTTCTTCCATATAATTCAAAATTTTAAAAAATTCTTTCTTCCTATATGGAATTATTAATGAAGTTCTATCAGTTTCATCTAAATTCTGCTCTAAATTCCTTTGAGCTTCATTTACTATCTTTTTTATAAACCGCTCTTTTTCTTTTTGCAACTTGTTTCCTCTCTTCATACTATATACCTCTCTTTCTTGTTTTATAATTTTATTATATTACAAATTGTACTTATATTCAATATCTATATAAAATTGCATGGCATAAAAGTATTAAAAATTTTCTTAACTTATGTAAATACTATTAAAAATCAAATTAAGTAACGATGTTTCAAATCATAAGTATCATAAGAAAATTAAGATTGATAAAAACATAACATTTTAATAGCAAAAAAATAACTTAAATTTAATAATTTAAGTTATTTTTGGTAGCGAAGATGTGATTCGAACACATGACCCTTCGGGTATGAACCGAATGCTCTAGCCAACTGAGCTACTTCGCCATTTTCAACTGACAAATACTATTATAATGGTAGTTTGGCTTTTTGTCAAGTAAAAAATACAAGAAATTTAAAATTCTTGCATTTTTCTTATTTGTATCTTTTTTTATGGATTTTATTCTCCTATTTCTCTATTTATTCCTTGCTCTTTTGTTGTATTTTTATTTATTAATATTTCTGATGTTCTATTTAGATTTGTTCTTGTTGTATTTCTTCTAGATTTTTTTACAATTGTTTGATGATTTTCAAGATTGTCGCACAATTCTTGTATTCTAGGGCTCTCCTGTGCTTTTATTTTTGCAACTTCCTCTAATATTTTATCATCTTCAGTATTTTTTTCTCCACTAAAAATATCTTTAAATACTAAAAATAATTTTTTAAAACTAAATCTATAATCTTCTATGTTTTCTCTTACTTGATTTTCTTCCATAATTTTGCTTAGTAATACTAAGTATTTTCACCTCTTTATTTTAAAATAAACTTTACAATAAAATTATACCATAAAAAGCCTTGCTACGCAAGACTTTTACAATTTTTTTGTTGTATTTGCCAATAATTATTTTTATTTACTATACTTATATCAACCTTCATTTTTATTATAAATATATTATCTTTATACATTACATATTTAATTTTAAACTTAAAATTCTATTATCTATCTTATTTTTTCTCCAAGACTTGTTCCTGCAAGTATATGCATATGTAAATGCATTACTTCTTGGCCTCCGTCTTTTCCACAATTTATAATAACTCTATATCCTTTTTCATCAAATCCCTTTTCTTTTGCTATTTTATTAATTACTGTATGCATTTTTCCAATAATTTTTTCATCATCTATTGATATTTCATTGTGTGAAGAAATATGTTTTTTAGGTATTACAAGAATATGAATTGGAGCTGCTGGATTTATATCATAAAATGCTAAAATTTCCTCATCTTCATAAACTTTATTTGATGGTATTTCTCCTTTTACTATTTTACAAAATAAACAATTTTCCATAATATTTTACCTCGTATAATATGTTTATAAAGCTTATCTATTATAAATTTTATAAACATATTCTTTCTTTATATTTTATTTTTAAATACTATGATTAACTGTTATAAAATATTATAACAAACTTTATAACAACATCTAGATTAAAATACTTTAATTCATATTATACAATTATAATTAATCAATATTACTAAATATGAATTATTTTATTAATACAGCTTTTATTCTTCTTACTCCTGATGAACTTGATTCTTCTTTTTTTATTTTAAATGTCCCCATATCTCCTGTATGAGTTACATGAGGTCCTCCACAAATTTCTTTACTGAAGTCTCCTATTGTATAAACTTTTACTTTTTCTCCATATTTATCTGTAAAAAGTCCTATTGCTCCTGAGTTTTTTGCTTCTTCATATGTCATTTCTTCACATTTTACTTCTAAATCTCTTTTTATTTGTTCATTTACTAAATCTTCTACTTTTTGGATTTCTTCTTTTGTCATTTTTTGTGGATGTGTAAAGTCAAATCTTAATCTTTCTTCTGTGATATTTGATCCATTTTGTTTTACATGTTCTCCTAAGATAGTTCTTAATGCTTGATGTAATAAGTGTGTAGCTGTGTGATAACTGATAGTTTTTTCATTTTGGTCAGCTAGTCCACCTTTGAATTTTTGTGAGCTTCCCATTCTTGATTTTTCTTGATGATTTTTAAATAATTCTTCAAATTTTTTCATATCTATTGTCATTTCATTTTCTTCAGCTAAATCTTTTGTTACTTCTGGTGGGAATCCATAAGTATCATATAGTTTGAATACTACTTCTCCACTTATTTTTGTATTTTCCTGTTCTTTAGCTTTTTTCATTTCTTTTAAGAATTCTCTTTCTCCATGCGCAAGTGTTTTGACAAATTTATCTTTTTCTTCTATTATTACTGATTTTATTGTTTCTTTATTTTGCTCTAATTCTGGATACATTTCTTTTAAATTTTGTACATTTAGTTCTATTAAGTTTGATAATTCATCTAAATTTATTTGTAATTTATTCATATGTCTAATCATTCTACGAATCAATCTTCTTAAAACATAACCTCTGTCAATGTTACTTGGTCTTCCTCCATCTGAAATTATCATCATACTTGATCTCAAATGTTCTGCTACTATTCTTCTACTTTCTATTATATCTTCTTTTTCTAATTCTTCTAATTTAGCCATTATTGGTGCAAATATTTCTGTATCAAATGGTGTTTCTTTTCCTTGTAATAGCATTGCCATTCTTTCTAGTCCTAAACCTGTATCAACATTTTTTTGTTTTAATTTTGAATAACCATTTTTATCTTTGAAATATTCCATAAATACATTATTCCAAATTTCTACATATTTACCACAATCACAACTTGGTTGACAATCTGCTCCACAGGCTGGTTTTCCTGTGTCGTAAAACATTTCTGTATCTGGTCCACATGGTCCTTCTTCTCCTGCAATCCACCAGT